>NZ_JALBHA010000548.1:0-4008 GCF_023006445.1 Bradyrhizobium sp. SHOUNA76 | reverse complement strand
GCCAGCGCGGCGCGCGCGAGCGGGAGCTTGCCGAAGGCATCCCTGATGCTGCTCGGTGGTCGCGGCGCGCGCAGCTCGGCCATCAGCGCGCCAAGCTCTTCGAGACGGTCGCGCACGATGCCCATTCCCCATGCGATCCGCTCGACCGTTCCGAACAGATTGGTGAGGAGCGGCATCTCAGACGGGCTGCCGTCGGCCTTGACGGGCTGCTCGAATAATAGTGCTGGTCCGTGCGCGCCGAGCACACGCCGGTGGATTTCCGTGATCTCGTGGACGACGGAGACTTTTTCGCGAATGCGTCGCAACTGCCCCCGGCTTTCGATGAAGCGGAGGAAGTCGGACAGGTCGCGAAAGCGCGGCACATCACGTTGCAACTGAATAAGCTCCCAAAAAATCACAGCTAGCCGGGTTGATTTCGGTCTTCATTGTTCCGGCTCAAATACAGCGGCGTGCAATCCGTCCAGATGTGGGGCCATGAATGATCCGTTCGCCGCATCGCCCGGCCCGTTGCCGACGATTCCGCCGCTTGTCGCGCTTGCCATGCGTCCCCTGCCGCTGCTGCCGTTGCAGCTCGTTCTCGCCGGCGTGCTGCAGCGGATCCATCGGCGCTACCCTGCAATATTCGACCGGCTCGGCGCGCACGCGCGCGCGCGGTTCGGGATCAAGCCGATCGATCTGCCGTTTGCCTTCGTGGTCGAGGCCAGGCCGCCGCGCCTGTCCGTCGTGCGCGATTTGCCGCGAGGTCTAGACGCGCGAATCTCGGCCTCGCTCGCCAATCTGTTGGCTCTGCTCGAAGGCAGGGTCGACGGCGATGCCCTGATGTTCTCGCGCGAACTCGTCGTCGAGGGCGATGTCGAGGCGGTGCTGGCGCTGCGCAATGCGATCGACGACGCCCAGCTCGATCTCGCCACTGAGCTGTCCTCGCTGCTTGGCCCGCTGGGCGCGCCAGCGCGGCGCGCCTTCGAGGCCGCCCGTGGCCGCGTGATCGGTGCATCGGGCCAAGGCGAGCAATCGAGATGATGGAATTGATCTGTCCTGCCGGGACGCCGGCCGCGTTGAAGAGCGCCATTGATGCCGGCGCCGATGCGATCTATTGCGGCTTCAACGACGAGACCAACGCGCGCAATTTTCCGGGGCTGAATTTCAGCCGCGACGAGCTGCGCAATGGAATCGCGCTGGCGCATGGCCGCGGCGCCAGAGTCCTGGTCGCCATCAATACTTTCCCGCGCGCCTCTGCCGTCGACATCTGGCATCGCGCGGTGGACGATGCGGTGAGCGCCGGAGCCGACGCGCTGATCCTCGCCGATATCGGATTGATGGACTACACGGCACAGCGCCATCCGAACCAGCGTTTGCACGTCTCGGTTCAGGCCGCGGCCGCAAATCCCGATGCCATCGCCTTCTACGCAGAAACCTTCGGGGCAAAGCGCGTCGTGCTGCCGCGTGTCCTCAGCGTGCCGGAGATTGCGGATATCACCCGGCAGTCCGCCTGCGAGACCGAGGTCTTCGTGTTCGGCGGCCTCTGCGTGATGGCCGAGGGACGCTGCTCGTTGTCGTCCTATGCCACCGGCAAGTCGCCGAACATGCAGGGCGTCTGCTCGCCGCCGAGCCATGTGACCTACGAGCAGACCGCGGACGGGACCAAGTCCAGCCTCGGCGGCTTCACCATCAACCGGTTCGGGCTAAGCGAGCCTGCGGGCTATCCGACGCTGTGCAAGGGCCGCTTCTCGACCGCTCAGGGCGCCGGCTATATTTTCGAGGATCCCGTCAGCCTGGACGCCACGACCCTGCTTAGAGGCTTGCGCGATGCCGGGGTGACCGCGCTCAAGATCGAGGGCCGCCAGCGCGGCCGCGCCTATGTCGAAAGCGTGGTGCGCCATTTCCGTCATGCGCTCGCAGCGCTCGAGAGCGGGAGTGAGACCGACATTGCGAGCCTGAAGCCGTTCACCGAAGGGCAGGCCTCCACGCTCGGCGCCTACCGCAAGACCTGGCGCTAGTCTCTTTGAATATGTGAGGTCAAGCGATGCAACTCAGCCTCGGTCCAGTTCTGTACAATTGGGCGCCGGAACGCTGGCGCGATTTCTATTTCCGTATCGCTGACGAAGCGCCGGTCGACGTCGTCTCCGTCGGCGAGATCGTCTGCTCGAAACGTTCGCCGTTCTTCGCAGATCACATCCCGGCCGTTGTCGAACGGCTGCAAAGCGCGGGCAAAGAGGTGCTGCTGGGCTCGCTGATCCTGGTCTCGCTGCGGCGTGAACGCCGCCAGACCGAAGAGCTTGCGGCGGCCGAGGGCGTGCTGGTCGAGGTGAATGATCTGACCTGCCTCAGGGCGCTCGCGGGCCGGCCGCACGCCATCGGTCCCTTCGTCAACATCTACAACGAGGCGAGCGCGGCATTTCACGCCGCGCGCGGGGCAAGGCGCATCTGCCTGCCGCCGGAATTGCCGCTGGCTTCGATCGCGGCGATCGCGAAGGCGATCCCGGATGTCACGATCGAGGTGTTCGCGTTCGGCAGGGTGCCGCTGGCCATCTCGGCGCGCTGCTATCATGCGCGCCTTCACAAGCTCGCCAAGGACAATTGCCGCTTCGTCTGTGAGAAAGATCCGGACGGTCTCCTCCTGAACACGCTGGAGCAGCAGGACTTCCTGACCATCAACGGCGTGCAAACGCTGTCTCACTCCTGTGCCAATCTGCTGGGAGAGGCCGGCCTCTTGCAACAGAGCAAGGTCGGCTCGCTGCGCCTATCGCCGCAGGATTGCGACATGGTCGTCGTCGCCAGGACCTTTCGCGACGTGTTGGACGGTCGCGAGGACGCGGACGGCGGCAGCCGCCGACTTGCTGCGGCCTATCCTGGTGTTCCCTTCTCGAATGGGTTCCTGTGGGCAGAGCCAGGGCACGTCTATCGTCAGGCCCGATCAGGGGAGGCCCAAGGCTCAGCGGCGCAAATCGCGACCTTCTAAACGGGTTCGGCGTTGCGGGATGCATCAGAAGTTCGTGGCCATTGCAGCCAGACGTCGATGAGCCCTTTCCCGCGCAGTCTCGATCGACTGCTGCGGTCCAGTCGTTGGCCCGATCGGCACGAAACGAACGTTGTCGATCCCGATGAAGCGCAGGATGTCGCGCAGGTAGGGCGTTGCCATGTCGATGCGGCCGCGGTTCATGCCGGTGGCAAAGTCGCTGCCGCTGGCGAGAATCACCAGCGTCGGCCGGTCCTTGAGCAGTGGGAGATAGCCCTGCGACGGATCGAACCGAAACGTCAGCCCGGGCTGGACGATGATGTCGAACCATTGCTTGAGCTTGTAGGGAATGCCGAAGTTCCACATCGGCGTGGAGATCAGCACGCGATCGGCAAGCGACAGGCGCAGCGCCATGCGCTCGGCCTCGGCAAAGCCGTCGCGTTGCGCATCGTTGAAGGCTTGCCCATTTATCCGTGCATATTTGGCCTCGACGATGGGACCAGAGAATTCCGGCATCCGCTCCCGCCAGATGTCCATGACGTCGAGATCCCAGTCCGGCCGGGCCCGGCCAAAGCTATCAAGAAAGACGCGCGCGCCGGCACTCGAGATGGAGTCGGCGCGGGGCGAGCAGGACAGGTGCAGGAGCTTCACCGGCGTTCATCCCAACGCCCTGATGACGGCATCCGCCCGGGTGACGATCGCGACGTTTTGCATGGCGAAATTGATCGAGGCGTTGTGCCAGTCGGCGTTCATGGTCGAGCAGCAATCCTCGGGCACGATCATGAAATAGCCCTTGTCCGCGCCGGTGCGGGCGGTGTGCTCGACCGACATGTTGGTCCACGCACCGGTGTTGATGATCATGTCGCGCCCGGTCGCCTTCAGGATCGTCTCCAGCCGCGTGCCTTCCCAGGCGCTCATGCGCATTTTCTCGACGACGAAATCGCCGGGCCGTGGCTCGAGGCCGGACACGGGCGCCGCGCCCCAGCTTCCGCGCACCATCGCCTTGCTGTCGACCAGGCCCTCGAACAGCGGCGCATTCAGCGTGACGCCGG
>NZ_JALBHA010000547.1:0-4016 GCF_023006445.1 Bradyrhizobium sp. SHOUNA76 | reverse complement strand
AATCTGCTCGCGTCGGTGCCGAGCCTGGTGCCGCGGCCGCCGCGCGAGGAGAGCCGCGAGCCGGTCGTGCTCGAGGCCAACGACCTCAGCAAGGTCTACAAGGAGCGCGCCTTCTTCGGCAAAGGCCGCGAGGTCGTCGCCGCCGACAAGGTGACGCTGACGCTGCGCAAGGGCCGCACGCTCGGCATCGTCGGCGAAAGCGGCTCGGGCAAGTCGACGGTGGCGCGCTGCATCGTCCGCCTGATCGATCCGACCTCCGGCGGCGTGCGTCTCGCCGGCCGCGAAATCGCCGACATCTCGCGGCGCCTGCTGCAGCCGCACCGGCAGAAGATCCAGATCGTGTTCCAGGATCCCTACCGCTCGCTCAACCCGCGCGTCACCGTCGGCGGAAGCATCGCCGAAGGTCCGATCAACTACGGCGTCGCGCACACTGACGCGATGAAGCGGGCGCGCGAGCTGCTCGAGCTCGTCGGCCTGCCCGCCGATGCGGTGTCGCGCTATCCGCACCAGTTCTCCGGCGGCCAGCGCCAGCGTATCGCCATTGCCCGTGCGCTCGCGCTCGATCCCGACGTGCTGGTTGCGGACGAAGCGGTCTCCGCGCTCGACGTCTCCGTGCAGGCGCAGGTGCTGGAACTGCTGGACGAGATCCAGAACCGCCTCGGCATCGCCATCCTGTTCATCACCCATGATTTGCGCGTCGCCGCGCAGATCTGCGACGAGGTCGTGGTGATGCAGCACGGCCGCGTCGTCGAGCAAGGCCCCGCTGCCGAAGTGCTGACGCATCCCAAGGAGGCCTACACCAAGGCGCTGCTCGATGCGGCACCGGGACGCGACTGGGATTTTGCGAACTTCCGGCCGGTGTCGGAGGGCGTGGGAGCCAGCGCGTAAGCCTTTCCCCTCGTCATTGCGAGCGTAGCGAAGCAATCCAGAATCCCTCCGCGGAAACAGTCTGGATTGCTTCGCTACGCTCGCAATGACGGTGATCGCGGGAAGTATTCCCAAAACAGCTTAAAGCCATGCGCGGCGCGATGGCCTGCCTTGCTTGCCCTCGCCGCAACGCCGGGGCTAACGTCGCGCACTTTCAATTGGGACTGAACTGAATGACACGTATCGCCGTCGGCGGCTTCCTGCACGAGACCAACACCTTCGCCCCGACGAAGGCGACATTTGCGGACTTCCGGCATGGCGGCGGCTGGCCGGCGATGACGGAAGGCGCCGACGTCTTGAAGGTGATGCGGCGCATCAATGTCGGCCTCGCCGGCTTCGTCGACAGCGCGGAAGCGAACGGCTGGGAACTCGTTCCGACGATCGCCTGCGGGGCGAGCCCCTCGGCACACGTCACCGAGGATGCCTTCGAGCGCATCGTGAAGGTGATGGTCGACGGCATCGCTGCCGCCGGCCCGATCGATGCCGTCTATCTCGACCTGCACGGCGCCATGGTGACCGAGCATCTCGACGACGGCGAAGGCGAGATCCTGGCGCGCGTGCGCCGCATCATCGGCAACGATGTTCCGCTGGTCGCGAGCCTCGACCTGCACGCCAACGTCACGCCCGAGATGGTCGCGCACGCCGACGCGCTGATCGCCTACCGCACCTATCCGCATGTCGACATGGCCGACACGGGCCGTGCCTCTGCAAAGCATCTCGCCCTGCTCTTGAAGACGAAGCAGCGCTTCGCAAAAGCCTTCCGGCAATTGCCGTTCCTGATCCCGATCAGCTGGCAGTGCACCAACGACCAGCCGACCAAGGGCATCTACGAAAAGCTCGCCGCGCTGGAGAACGATGCGGTTCCGACGCTCTCCTTCGCGCCCGGCTTTCCCGCCGCCGACTTCCGCGATTGCGGGCCGAGCGTGTTCGCCTACGGCAGGACGCAGGCCGACGCCGACCGCGCCGCGGATGCGATCGTGAAGCTGATCGAGAGCCATGAGGACGATTTCGACGGCAAGATCTGGTCGCCCGATGACGGCGTGCGCCACGCCATGGAACTTTCGAAAGGCGCGAGCAGGCCGATCATCATTGCCGACACCCAGGACAATCCCGGCGCCGGCGGCGATTCCGACACGACGGGCATGCTGCGCGCGCTGGTTCGCAACAAGGCTAGCGCCGCGACCGGGGCGATCTACGATCCGGAGTCGGCAAGGGCGGCGCATGACGCCGGCGTCGGCGCCACCGTCACGTTGTCTCTCGGCGGCAAGTCCGGCATTCCCGGCGACGAGCCTTATACCGAGACGTTCGTGGTCGAAAAGCTCTCCGACGGCCGCTTCATCGCGCCCGGCCCTTATTACGGCGGCCGCGAGATGGAGATGGGCCCCTCCGCGGCCTTGCGCATCGGCGACGTCCGCGTTGTCGTCTCTTCGCACAAGGCGCAGCTCGCCGACCAGGCCATGTACCGCTATGTCGGTATCGAGCCCACCGAACAGAAAATTCTGGTCAACAAGAGCTCGGTGCACTTCCGCGCCGACTTCGAGCCGATCGCGGAAAAGCTGATGATCTGCGCCGCGCCCGGCGCGATGCCGGCCGACACCGCAACGCTGCCCTGGACGCGCCTGCGCCCGGGCATTCGCATCAAGCCGAACGGTCCCGTTTTCAATCCTCCTTCACGCTAACCGGACAGGAACACATGCCCACGATCGACCGCATCGACGGCTACGCCGACGAACTCACCGCCATCCGCCGCGACCTTCACGCCCATCCCGAGATCGGCTTCGAGGAAGTGCGCACCTCCGGCATCGTCGCCGACAAGCTGAAGAGCTGGGGCATCGAGGTGCATCGCGGCCTCGGCGGCACCGGCGTGATCGGCGTCATCAAAGGCAAGGGTTCGAGCAACAAGCGCATCGGCCTTCGCGCCGACATGGACGCGCTGCCGATGGAAGAGAACACCAATCTGAAATGGAGTTCGAAAATCCCCGGCCGCTTCCACGGCTGCGGCCATGACGGCCACACCACCATGCTGCTCGGCACCGCGCGCTACCTCGCCGAGACCAGAAACTTCGACGGCACCGTGCATCTGATCTTCCAGCCGGCCGAGGAAGGCCTCGGCGGCGCTCGCGCCATGATCAAGGACGGCCTGTTCGAGAAGTTTCCCTGCGACGAGCTCTACGGCCTGCACAACGCGCCCGACCTCAACCATGGCGAGATCGCGATCCTGCCCGGCCCCGCGATGGCCAGCGCCGATTTCTTCGACCTCCGCATCACCGGCTATGGCGCGCATGGCGCGATGCCCGAACGCTCGAAGGACGCGGTGATCATCGCGACCACGCTGGCGCAGGCGATCCAGACCATCGTCAGCCGCAACGTCGAGCCGCTGCAGGCCGCCGTCATCTCGATCACGCAGATCCACGCCGGCTCCGCATACAACGTCATCCCCGGCGACGCGCATCTGTGCGGCACCATCCGCACCTTCTCGAAAGAAGTCCGCACCCTGATCAGCGAACGCATCCGCACGATCTGCGCCGGCATCGCGAGCGCCTATCAGTGCGTGATCGACGTCGACATCCGCGATACCTTCGACGTGCTAGTCAACCAGGTCGAGCAGTCCAAGGTGGTCGAGGAGGTCGCGCGCACCATCGTCGACCCCGCCAACGTGATCACCCGCGCCCAGCCGAAGATGGGCAGCGAGGATTTCGCCGACATGCTGCAGACCATCCCCGGCGCCTATTTCTGGGTAGGCCATGACGGCTCGGTGCCCGTGCACAATCCCGGCTTCGTGCTCGACGACAAGATCCTGCCAATCGGCGCCAGCATGTTTGCCCGCATCATCGAGACACGCATGCCGGTAGGCGCCAATGCATAAAAAGAACGTCGAAGAGGCGGTCACCCCGCTGCACGATCTGTCCGCGGTCGATCTGATCGCGGGCTATCGCGCCAAGCAGTTCTCGCCAAGCGAGGTGCTGGAGGACGTGCTCGCGCACGTCGCTGCGTGGGAGCCGCATCTGAAGGCGCTCTATGCATTCGATCCCGACGGCGCGCGCGAGGCCGCGAAGGCTTCGACCGCACGCTGGGCCGGCGGCGAGCCG
>NZ_JALBHA010000546.1:0-4032 GCF_023006445.1 Bradyrhizobium sp. SHOUNA76 | reverse complement strand
CGCTACCGCGCCAATCCCAAGGACGCCGACGCCGCGCTTGGCTATGGTCAGGCCCTGCGCGCCAACGGCCAGCGCGCCCAGGCCGCAGCGGTGCTCGAGCAGGCGACCATTGCCAATCCCGGCAACAAGACATTGCTCGCCCTGTACGGCCGCGCCCTCGCCGACAACGGCAATTTCCAGCAGGCCTACGACGTCCTGTCGAAAGCGCATTCCCCGGACAATCCGGATTGGCGCCTGCTCTCTGTGCAGGGAACGGCGCTGGACCAGATGGGCCGTCATGAGGAGGCGCGCTCCTATTACGCGAGCGCGCTCAAGATCGCGCCGGGTGATCCCGGCGTGCTCTCCAATCTCGGCCTGTCCTACATGTTGTCGCGAGACTTGCCCAAGGCCGAAGAGGCGCTGCGGCAGGCCTACGCTTCGCCGCGCGCAAGCACCCGGGTGCGGCAGAACCTGGGCCTCGTCGTCGGTCTCCAGGGCCGCTTTGCGGAAGCCGAGACCATCGTGAAGGCAGATCTGCCACCGGATCAGGCTGCGGCCAACGTCGCCTATCTCAAGGACATGCTCAGCCGCAGCGAGGGCCCGCGCGGCGGGCCGAAGCGGACGCCGGTCGCCTCGCTCAGCCAGCCAGACTGATCAGATCCCCCGACTTTGACGTAAGGGGCGGACCGCGCGGTCTGTCCGCCTCAGTGCAGCTCGGTGATCTTGATGCCGGTCGGCCCGAGAATGACGACGAACAGCACCGGCAGGAAGAACAAGATCATCGGCACAGTCAGCTTCGGCGGAAGGGCGGCGGCCTTCTTCTCGGCCTCGTTCATGCGCATGTCGCGGTTTTCCTGCGCCATGACGCGCAAGGAATGTCCGAGCGGGGTGCCGTAGCGCTCCGCCTGCTGAAGCGCGAGACACACCGACTTGACGCCCTCGAGGCCGGTGCGTCGCGCCAGGTTCTCATAGGCGACCTTGCGATCCTGCAGATAGGACAATTCGGCCGTGGTCAGCGTGAACTCCTCCGAGAGCGCGATCGACTGTCCCACGATCTCGGTGGCGACTTTCCGGAACGCCATCTCGACCGACATGCCGGATTCGATGCAGATCAGGAGCAGGTCGAGCGCATCGGGAAAGGCGCGCTTGATCGAGAGCTGGCGCTTGGAAATCGCGTTCCTGAGGAACAGCATCGGTGCCTGCAAGCCGAGATAGGCGGCGCCGACGCAGATGCCAATCTTGATCGGCATCGTCTGCTCCATATGCGCGATGCCGAAAACGTAGATGACGGAGCCGATGAAGAGCACGATCGGCGCGACCATGCGGGCAAACAGGAAGGTGATGTAGGGCGCATGGCCGCGGTAGCCCGCCATGATGAGCTTGTCTCGCGCAGCCTCCTGCGCGAGCCATTTGGTGAGGTTGAAGTCCTCGACGACCTTGGAGACGAGCTGCTTCGGGGTTTGGCGCAGCGAGACCTTTTCGTTCTTGTGAAGGCGCTCACGCTCGCGCTGCCGAATGCGCTCGCGCTCGCTCGCCACCGCCTTCATGCGCTTGGAGAGCCCCTCGCCGGCAAGCAGTGGCATCACCAGCGTATACACGGTGGCGCTGGCGGCAATGGCCGCCAGCAGCATGGTCATGAAGCGAACGTCGTGCAGTTTCGAGACGAGGAAATCGACCATACGGCACCGTCAGAAATCGAAGTTGATCATCTTCTTCATCACCATGATGCCGATCGACATCCAGACGACGCAGCCGACCAGCATCAGCTGGCCGGTGGGATGGGTCCAAAGCAGCGAGATGTATTGCGGCGTCGTGAGATAGACGAGGAACATCACGATTGGCGGCAGCGAACCGATGATGCCGGCCGAAGCCTTGGCTTCCATCGACATTGCCTGGATCTTCTCTTTCATCTTCTTGCGGTCGCGCAGCACCTTGGAGAGGTTGCCGAGCGCTTCGGAAAGGTTGCCGCCGGACTTCTGCTGGATCGAAACCACGATGCCGAAGAAATTGGCCTCGGGCAGCGGCATGCGCTCGTAGAGCCGCGAGCAGGCTTCGCCGAGGGGCATGCCGATCGCCTGCGTCTCGATGATCGCCAGGAACTCGCTGCGCAGCGGCTCGGGCGCGTCGGCGGCAACGACCTTGATCGATTCGAATAGCGGCAGGCCCGCCTTGATGCCGCGGACGATCACGTCGACCGCGTCCGGCAGCGCCGCCAGGAACTTGGTCTCGCGACGGTTCTTCAGGAAGCCCAGCGCCCAGCGCGGCAGCCCGAACCCGCCGGCAAAGGCAAGGCCGGCAGCACCGATCAGGCCGCCGCCGGCGAACAGGGCGACCGCGAAAAACACGCCCGCCACAACGGCGGAGGCCACCCAGAATTTCTGCGTCGTCCAGTCGAGTCCAGCCTGCGACAGGCGGACGCTGAGCGGAACGCTCTTTTCCTGCAGGCGCCGCGCTTCGAGATCCTTCAGCGTGGTCTCGACCTGCTCGCGGCGCGAACGCTGGGTCTTCTCGGCCTGGCGTGACGTGGGCGCCTCGGCGCGCGAGATCGAGGCTCGGCGGCTCTCCGCCTTTCGTTCCCCGGACAGCAGCGGATAGAGGAACACCCAGGCGACGCCGCCGACCGCTGCGGTGGCGAGGAATGCGAGGGCGAGAACTTGCATGTTCATGACGGTGCTGACCTGCTCACGTCTTCGGCGTGACTTCCGCCGCGTCCAACGCAGCGGCAAGGCGCTTCTCGTCGCCGTAGTAACGAGCGCGTTCCCAGAACTTCGGACGGCCGATGCCGGTCGAGCGGTGCTGGCCGATGATCTTGCCGTTGGCGTCCTCGCCGACCATGTCGAAGAGGAAGACGTCCTGGGTGATGATGGTGTCGCCTTCCATGCCCATCACCTCGGTGATGTGGGTGATGCGGCGCGAGCCGTCGCGCAAGCGCGCGGCCTGGACGATGACGTCGATCGAGGCGCAGATCATCTCACGGATGGTGCGCGAGGGGAGCGAAAAGCCGCCCATCGTGATCATGGATTCGCAGCGCGACAGCGCCTCGCGGGGGTTGTTGGCGTGCAGCGTCCCCATCGAGCCGTCGTGGCCGGTGTTCATGGCCTGGAGCAGGTCGAACGCTTCTGGGCCGCGGACTTCGCCGACGATGATGCGTTCAGGACGCATGCGCAGGCAGTTGCGCACCAGCTCGCGCATGGTGACCTGGCCCTCACCCTCGATGTTGGGCGGACGGGTTTCCAGCCGCACCACGTGAGGCTGCTGCAGCTGTAGTTCGGCCGCGTCCTCGCAGGTGATGATGCGCTCGTCGTGCTCGATATAGTTGGTCAGGCAGTTGAGCAGCGTGGTCTTGCCCGAGCCGGTACCGCCGGAAATCAGCACGTTGCAGCGGACGCGGCCGATGATCTGGAGGATCTCCGCGCCTTCCGGTGAGATCGCGCCGAACTTGACGAGCTGATCCAGCGTCAGCTTGTCCTTCTTGAATTTGCGGATGGTGAGCGTCGGCCCGTCGATCGACAGCGGCGGCACGATGGCGTTGACGCGGGAGCCGTCGGCGAGGCGCGCGTCGCAGATCGGCGAGGATTCGTCGACGCGCCGGCCGACCTGGCTGACGATGCGCTGGCAGATGTTGAGGAGCTGTTGGTTGTCGCGGAAGCGAATTCCCGTGCGCTGGATCTTGCCAGCGACTTCGATGTAGACGGTGTTGGCACCGTTGACCATGATGTCGGCGATGTCGTCGCGCGACAGCAGCGGCTCGAGCGGGCCGTAGCCGAGAACGTCGTTGCAGATGTCGTCGAGCAGTTCCTCCTGCTCGGCGATCGACATCACGATGTTCTTGATCGCGATGATCTCGTTGACGATGTCGCGGATTTCCTCGCGCGCGGACTCCGAATCGAGCTTAGCGAGCTGGGCGAGGTCGATCGCCTCGATCAGCGCGCCGAAGATGGTCGCCTTGACCTCGTAATAATTGTCTGAACGCCGGCTCTCCATGGAAGGAGGCGGCGGGGCCTTGGCAGGAGCAAGCGGCGGGGAGGCGACGGCCGGCGGAGGCGGGACGCG
>NZ_JALBHA010000545.1:0-4036 GCF_023006445.1 Bradyrhizobium sp. SHOUNA76 | reverse complement strand
GTAGCCGTAACCGTAGCCTTGGCCGTAACGCGGCGGCGGTGGCGGCGCGACCTCCGAGGGCGCATAGGGCCCGTCGAAATCCGACACCGCGATCATGGCCCCTCCCGCAATACCGCTCGCCGGAACCTGCGCCTGGGCAGTGGTTGCAGCCAGCGCCAGCGTGGCAGCAGCCACACATCCTGTGAAAAACTTCATGGTCGACACGCTCCTGTCAGGCCCTGGATGACTTGCGCTCTTTCGCTTCTTGTGGCGTGGCGAGCCTTCCGAAGGGTTGATCCGAAGCTTCATTTGGGATTTCGGCGCCCGCAGGGCCGGATCGGGGCGCGTTTGCTTCAAAACAGGGGCCGCGCAACTTTTGGAAAGCGATTGATTGACATATCGGGAATCGGGACTTCCGCGCGCTTGTGTGCTAGACAAAAATTTGGCAAGGTGATGGTTAGGACAGGAAGACTGTCTCAATTTTGCCTGCGGTTCCGGCACAGGGATTGCAGCGAAAACTGGCACTTTCGAGCGCCGGCAAGGTACCAGGCAAAGCCGTTCTCGGGGACGAAGAACGCCTAGGCCTGAATTTAAGAAAATGCGGCTCGCAGCGGACGAGTGGTGACCCAGAGGCGGGTGCCGCGGAACGCCGAAGGTGCGCCGAAGATAGCGGTGAGGCAGCTTGCCGCATGGAGAGGATTGGAACAATGAACGGGTCGCAATTCGAGCGCGCAAACATCGTGGCAGAAGAGCTGTCGGCGACCGTCGCCTCGAAAACGACCGATCCGATTCAGGAGCACAATTCGCGCCCGCCGGCCGAAGGCCTCTACGATCCGAGCTTGGAGAAGGACTCCTGCGGCGTCGGCTTCATCGCCAACATCAAGGGCCAGAAGTCGCACGAGATCGTCGCGGACGCGCTGAACATCCTTTGCAATCTCGAGCACCGCGGCGCCGTCGGCGCCGACCCGCGCGCCGGCGACGGCGCCGGCATTCTGGTGCAGATCCCGCACGCCTTCTTCAGCCGCAAGGCCGGAGAGCTCGGCTTCGCGCTGCCTCAGCCCGGCGAATACGCCATCGGCGCGCTGTTCATGCCGCGCGACACCGCCTGGCGCAACGTCATCAAGAGCATCATCGCCGACCAGATCAAGGAAGAGGGTCTGACCCTGCTCGGCTGGCGCGACGTGCCGACCGACAATTCCTCGCTCGGCGTGACCGTGAAGCCGACCGAGCCCGCCTGCATGCAGGTATTCATCGGCCGCAACGGCACCGCCAAGACCGAGGACGATTTCGAGCGCCGGCTCTACATCCTGCGCAAGTCGATCTCGCAGGCAATCTACCAGCGTCGCGACCGCGGCCTTGCAGGCTATTACCCCTGCTCGATGTCCTGCCGCACGGTGATCTACAAGGGCATGTTCCTCGCCGACCAGCTCGGCAAGTACTATCCCGACCTGCACGAGAAGGATTTCGAGAGCGCGCTCGCGCTGGTTCACCAGCGCTTCTCGACCAATACCTTCCCCGCCTGGTCGCTGGCGCATCCCTACCGCATGATCGCGCATAACGGCGAGATCAACACGCTGCGCGGCAACACCAACTGGATGGCGGCGCGCCAGGCCTCGGTGAGCTCCGAGTTCTACGGCAAGGACATCAACCGACTCTGGCCGATCTCTTATGAGGGACAGTCGGACACCGCCTGCTTCGACAACGCGCTCGAATTCCTGGTGCAGGGCGGCTACTCGCTGCCGCACGCCGTCATGATGATGATTCCCGAGGCGTGGGCCGGCAATCCCTTGATGGATGAGAAGCGCCGCGCCTTCTACGAATATCATGCCGCGCTGATGGAGCCGTGGGACGGCCCCGCCGCGATCGCCTTCACCGACGGCCGCCAGATCGGCGCCACCCTCGACCGCAACGGCCTGCGGCCGGCGCGCTATCTCGTCACCAAGGACGACCGCATCGTGATGGCGTCCGAGATGGGCGTGCTGACGATCCCCGAGGACCAGATCATCACGAAGTGGCGCCTGCAGCCCGGCAAGATGCTGCTGGTCGACCTCGAGCAGGGCCGGCTGATTCCGGACGACGAGATCAAGGCCGAGCTCGCCAAGAGCCATCCCTACAAGGAGTGGCTGGAGCGAACCCAGATCGTGCTGGAAGAGCTGCCGAAAGTGCCGACCACCGGCGTGCGCTCCAATTTGTCGCTGCTCGATCGCCAGCAGGCGTTCGGCTACAGCCAGGAAGACATCGCCATCCTGATGACGCCGATGGCGGCCACGGGCGAGGAAGCCGCAGGCTCGATGGGCAACGACACGCCGATCTCGGCGCTGTCGGACAAGGCCAAGCCGCTGTTCACCTACTTCAAGCAGAACTTCGCGCAGGTCACCAACCCGCCGATCGACCCGATCCGCGAGGAGCTGGTGATGAGCCTCGTCTCCATCATCGGGCCGCGGCCGAACCTGTTCGACCTGCAGGGCCTTGCCACCACCAAGCGTCTCGAGGTGCGCCAGCCGATCCTGACCGACGCGGACCTTGAAAAGATCCGCTCGATCTCCGATGTCGCCGAGTCGCACTTCAAGTCGCGCACGCTGGACACCACCTTCCACGCCGGCCTCGGCGCGGCCGGCATGGACCAGGTTCTCGACGAGCTCTGCGCGCGCGCGGAAAGCGCGGTGCGGGAGGGTGTCAACATCATCATCCTGTCCGATCGCATGGTCGGCACCGACCGGGTTCCGATCCCCTCGCTGCTGGCCTGCGCCGCCGTGCATCATCATCTGATCCGCACCGGCTTGCGCACCTCGGTCGGCCTCGTCGTCGAATCCGGCGAGCCGCGCGAAGTGCATCACTTCGCCTGTCTCGCAGGCTACGGCGCCGAAGCGATCAATCCCTACCTCGCGTTCGAGACCATCGTCGCGATGAAGGACCGCCTGCCCGGCTCGCTCGACGATTACGAGATCGTCAAGCGCTACATCAAGTCGATCGGCAAGGGGCTTCTGAAGGTGATGTCCAAGATGGGCATCTCGACCTACCAGTCCTATTGCGGCGCGCAGATCTTCGACGCGGTCGGTCTCAAGGCCGACTTCGTCGCAAAGTTCTTCGCGGGAACGCACACCCGCGTCGAGGGCGTCGGCCTTGGCGAGATCGCCGAAGAAGCCGTGCGCCGTCATGCCGACGCGTTCGGCGAGGCTCAGGTCTACAAGACCTCGCTCGATGTCGGCGGCGAATATGCCTATCGCAGCCGCGGCGAGGATCACGCCTGGACCGCGGAGTCGGTGTCGTTGCTGCAGCACGCCGCGCGCGGCAACTCGCAGGAGCGCTATCGCGCCTTCGCAAAGATCCTCAACGAGCAGTCCGAGCGTCTGTTGACGCTGCGCGGCCTGTTCCGGATCAAGAACGCGGACGAAGAGAAGCGCAAGCCCGTACCGCTCGACCAGGTCGAGCCGGCCAAGGACATCGTCAGGCGCTTCGCCACGGGCGCAATGAGCTTCGGCTCGATCTCGCGCGAGGCGCATACCACACTCGCGATCGCCATGAACCGGATCGGCGGCAAGTCGAACACCGGCGAAGGCGGCGAGGAAGCCGACCGCTTCAAGCCGATGCCGAACGGCGATTCCATGCGCTCGGCGATCAAGCAGGTCGCCTCGGGCCGCTTCGGCGTCACCACGGAGTATCTCGTCAACTCCGACATGATGCAGATCAAGATGGCGCAGGGCGCCAAGCCCGGCGAAGGCGGCCAGCTGCCTGGTCACAAGGTCGACGCGACCATCGCAAAAGTCCGGCATTCCACGCCGGGCGTCGGCCTGATCTCGCCGCCGCCGCACCACGACATTTACTCGATCGAGGATCTGGCGCAGCTCATCTACGACCTCAAGAACGTCAACCCGACCGGTGACGTCTCGGTCAAGCTCGTCTCCGAGATCGGCGTCGGCACGGTGGCCGCGGGCGTTGCCAAGGCGCGCGCCGACCACGTCACCATCGCGGGCTTCGAGGGCGGCACCGGCGCATCGCCGCTGACCTCGATCAAGCACGCCGGCAGCCCTTGGGAAATCGGCCTCGCCGAGACCCA
>NZ_JALBHA010000544.1:0-4042 GCF_023006445.1 Bradyrhizobium sp. SHOUNA76 | reverse complement strand
CGGGCCGTCGCGCAGGATGATCTGGCCGGTCGGGCCCTTCGCCGTCGCGGCGAAATAATGCTGGGTGCCGGCGACCATCGCGGCGAGCACGTCCTTCTCGGCGCGCGCGGCGCCGTCGATCTCCACGACGAGATCACGCGAGACCTGGTCGAATACGGCTTCGAACACCGCCTCCTTGTTCCTGAAGTGATGATAGACCGCGCCCTTGGCGATGCGGGCTCCGTCCGCGATCTCGTCCATTGTGGTGGCGGCAAAGCCTTGCGTCCCGAACAGGCGGCGCGCTGCCGTCAGGATCGCTTCCAATGTCGCCGCCCGCCGCTCCGCCTGTTTCGCCATGCCTCTCTCGTCTAGTCGAATTCGAACCGTGCAGCCAGTTGACTTTTCGACTGTCGGTCGGTATTTACCGACTATCAGTCGGTTTTAATCGTGAGGTGGGCCATGCCGAGCCGTGACATCGTCGAAGCCTTTGCGAAGCGGCTGGAGACCGGAGATTTCATCGGCGCGATCGAGCAGTTCTACACACCTGATGCCGCGACCTATGAGAACAATGCCGAGCCGACGGTGGGGCGCGACAAGCTCGTCGCCAAGGAGCGCGCCGTGCTGGCGGCCTCCAGTCGGGTCAAGGCCGTGCGCATCGGGCCAAGCCTGATCGAGGGCGACCATGTCGCGACACGCTGGACCTTCAGCTTCACCAACGCCGAAGGAACCACGCGGACGCTGGACGAGATCGCGTGGCAGACTTGGCGCGGCGACAAGCTGATCGAGGAACGGTTCTATTACGATCCGAAGCAGCTTGGGCGGTGATGAGGGCGTAACTATCGGGCATCGCATCTGACGCATGAGCTTGAGACGTTGAGGCTTTCATGGCCGGGCCTGTCCCGGCCATCCACGATCTTCACTGCGGCGCGAAGAACGTGGATGCCCGGGCCTTCGCCGCGCCGAAGCGGCTTCGGCCGCGCAGGCGGGACAAGCCCGGGCATGACGGCCTCCCGTGATTGGCCCGGATGCAACTACCCTCGTATCTCCGCCATCACGCATTTGTATCGATTTGTTATCGATACTGCCGATCGAACACGCAGAAGTGGTCACGGCGAGCTCCGCAAACGGGGATAATTCATAGTTCGTCAAAGGTTTGCAGCGAATTCTCCAGACTGGGCCGGACCAACGGCCACGCTAGGCTCTGGAATGCGGACTCAAACGACCAGTTATGTCGCGCGGCTGCTCGCTGGCGATCTGTCGGCCTTTGGCGGTCCCGCAACCGACGAAGCCGTGGCCGGCCATATCCGCGCCGAACAGATGTCGCTTGTGCTCGGCTATTCGGTCGGCATCATGCTCGCCAATGCCTGCAACGCCATCGTGCTCGCCATCGCGCTGTGGCAGTCGCCGGACAGGATGCCTGCCCTGATCTGGGCGGTCGCTGTGGCCGCCGCCGCAATCGGATTCGGCGTCCAATCCCGCGCCGCGCGTCGCATCACAAAACCGCAATTCGTCTCGCGCCGCGCCATGCACCGGCTGGTGCGCAACGCTTTCATCCTCGGCGCCGCCTGGGGCATCGTCCCGGTCGCCTTTTTCGCCGATGCCTCGACCGGCGGGCAGCTTGTCATCACCTGCCTGTGCTCGGGCATGCTGGCCGGCGGCGCGCTTGCCTTCGCCACCATGCCGATCGCGGCCATCGCCTTCACGGCACCCATCTTCCTCGGCATCGCCATCTGCCTCGGCAGGAACGGCGATCTCGCCTTCCTGCTGATCGCCTTCCTCGTCGTGGTCTATGGCAGCGTGCTGCTGCGGGGCGTGTTCGTCAATTCGATCGCGTTCGCGCGGCGCGTGATGCGCCAGATCGAGGCGGAGCGGACGGTCCGGCTGGATCCTCTGACTCATCTGCCCAACCGCGTCGCCTTCAACGAAACGCTCGATGCCGCCTTGAGGCGGCTCGCTTTGTCCGGCGAGGAGTTCGCGGTACTCCTGCTCGATCTCGATCGCTTCAAGGAGGTCAACGACAAGTTCGGCCATCCTGCCGGCGACGAATTCCTGGTCCAGGTCGCAAGCCGCCTGCAGCGCTGCACGCGCGCGGCCGAACATATCGTACGCATCGGTGGCGACGAATTCGCGCTGGTCATGAACAATCTGACGCGGCCGGAAGACGCACTCGAGATCGCCGAGCGCTTCGTCGCAGCCTTCGAGGAGCCGTTCCAGATCGAGGGCCGCCAGATCGTGGGCGCAACCAGCGTCGGCATCGTGCTGGCACCGCGCAACGGCACTACGTCGCTCGACGTCATGAAGAATGCCGACGCCGCGCTCTACCGCGCCAAGAAGGCGGGGCCGGGTACGATCCGCTTCTTCGAGGAAGCCGACGACAGGGTCTCACGCGATCGCAAGGCGCTGCAATCAGACCTCGCCGGCGCGATCGCGCGAAACGAGCTGTTCCTCGTGTTCCAACCGTTCCTCGATCTCGACGAAAGCCGGATCACCGGCTTCGAGGCGCTGCTCCGCTGGCAACATCCGGAGCGTGGGCTGGTGCCGCCTAGCGAGTTCATCCCGATTGCGGAGGAGACGGGGCTGATCCACGAGATCGGCGAATGGGTCATCCGCCGCGCCTGCGCGACGGTTGCCAAGTGGCCGAACGAGATCAGGGTCGCCGTGAATTTCTCCGCGGCGCAGTTTCACAACGCCGGCATCCTCCAGACCATCGTGCAGGCGCTCAGCGACGCCAAGATCGCCCCGCACCGGCTCGAGATCGAGATCACTGAATCGATGCTGCTGTCGAAATACGGCTCGGCCGAGTCGGTGTTGAACGCACTGCTGCAGCTCGGCGTCACCGTGGCGCTGGACGATTTCGGGACGGGCTTCTCCTCCCTCACCTATTTGCGCAAGCTGCCGTTCAGCCGGATCAAGATCGACCAGTCCTTCATCCGCGACATGCTGGTGCAGCCCGACTGCGCCGCCATCGTGAAATCGGTGATCGGTCTTGCGCGTGACCTGCGCATCGGTGTCGTCGCCGAGGGAGTCGAGACCGCCGACCAGCTCGAATATCTGCGCCAGATCAGTTGCGGCGAGGCGCAGGGCTATCTGATCAGCCGGCCGGTGTCGGCGGATAGCGTGCTGGCGCTGCTGGAGACGAAGAAGTATCGGGCGATTTACGCGGCGTAGGCTACCTCGGGATAGGATCAATGCTGCCACGGAGCAGGTGCGCTCCCTCCCCCGCCTGCGGGGGAGGGTTGGGGAGAGGGTGTCTCCGCAGAGGGACTCCCCCAGGGGACAGAACCCTCACCCGGCGCTTCGCGCCGACCTCTCCCGCAAGCGGGAGAGGCTAGGAGCCCGCGGCGCCGTCCATGCACCTTAACGGCGTCCGGCGCCCGCGCGCGCTCAAATCGCATCCGCGCGCAGCAGCGTGTCCACGGTAATCGTCCCCCGTGCGCGGGAGACGCAGGCGCAAATCTTCTGATTGCTTTCTTTCTGATGATCACTGAAGAAGACGTCGCGGTGGTCGATCTCGCCGTCGACCTCGATCACGTCGATGGCGCAGAGGCCGCATTCGCCGCGCTTGCAATCGTACATCACGTCATGGCCGCTGGCATTGAGCACATCCAGCATCGAGCGTTCGCGGGGGATTTCGAGCTCGACATTCGAGCCCTTCAGGCGCACGCGAAAGGCTTCGGTCGGCAGCGTGCCGCTGGAGCCGAAGGTCTCGTAGCGGAGATCGGGGAGCGGATGGCCGGCGCCGATCCAGGCGTGCCGCGCGGCATCAAGCATCCGCATCGGACCACAGAACAGCGCCAGCGCGCCCTTGGGGAGCGACGCGAACAGCGCGTCGAGATCGAGCCGCCGGCCTTCGTCACTGGCATGAACGACCAGGCGATCCCCAAGCATCGCGGCGAGATCGTCGAGATAAGCGGCCTCGCCGCGCGAGCGCACCGCATAATGCAGCGTGACGTCGGCTCCGCGCCGCGCCAGTGCCTGCGCGGCGCCGAGGATCGGGGTGATGCCGATGCCACCGGCGATCAGGCAGTAGCATTCGCGCGCCCAGTCGACTGCAAGCAGCGAG
>NZ_JALBHA010000543.1:0-4058 GCF_023006445.1 Bradyrhizobium sp. SHOUNA76 | reverse complement strand
GGCGTCTGCTTGGCCGGCCAATCGGCTGCGACCTTGTCCGGCAGGATGCGAAGACCGCTGCGGCTCGTCTGCGCCTCTGCCGTGGCCGCGAAGGTGAGGGCTCGCGAGCGATAGGTGCGCGACCACGCATCGGCTACAAGCGCGAGCGACACCTCGTCGATGCCAGGCGTCAGCGCGATTCCGAGTTGCTCGCGGTTCCAGAATGCGAGCGTGTTGGCGATCGCCGTCAGCGCGAAGGGGCGTGTGAACTGGAACGCCTCGCTGCGATGGCGCGCATCCCACTGCGCAAGACCGATCTCGCGGGCAACCGCCTCCGCCTTGGCGCGGCCGGCGATGGCCTCGACCAGGGTCAGGGCCATCGGCATGGACGCGGTGATGCCGGTCGTTGTCGCGACGCTACGGTCGACCACCAGCCTGCGGTCCGCGACATAGCGGATCGCGGCATGCTTTTGCAGATCGCGCACGGAATACCAGTGCGTGGTGGCCTGCCGGCCGTCGAGCAGCCCGGTGTTGGCAACGACCTTGGCGCCGACGCAGACGCCGATGACGATCGCGCCCTTGCCGGCCTGGCTCTTGATCCACTGCAAGGCCAGCTCATCGTCCTCTCGGCTCATCGCTGGCACGATGACGTAATCGGCGCCGTCGGGATGCTCGGCATCGAACTCGGCGATGGTCGCGTGCGGCTGCACTTTCAGCGCGGGATAGAGTGCGACGGGTCCAGGCTGCGTCGCCAATGTGAGGACGTCGGCGACATCGGCGCGCGCGAGGATGCCGTATGGCATGAGATAATCGGTGGTCTCGCTCATGTCGTTGATGCCGACGATGGCGATCAGGGGACGCTTGCGTTTTGGCGGCTTCAGCGCCGCAAGGCTCGCCGCGGTCTCGTCTTTGGAGATCGCAGGGGCGGTTCCCCGAGCCGGCGATCCCGGCAGCAGGAACAACCAGGTTCCGCCGATCGCCGCCAGCAATGCCACGCAGCCGACGCCGCATAACGCCAGAATGCGCCATACCATGATGATGTCACCCGATCCTCGTTGCTTCACGCGAGGCGGAAGCTAACGCTTGGCAACGACATCAGGAATGACGCAGATCCGGCAAAAACGGTCATTCGCGCGCGTTGATGTGTCACGCGGCGAACTCGTCTCGCGCGATGCTGCGCGCGGGCGGCGGAGATTATCTCAGCCCCTCATACACCATCAGCCCGCGTGCGATCTGCAATTTGCGGATCGCGCGCGGCAAGAGCTTCTCCGGCTGGTGCAAATAGCGCCAGGAGGTGAGGGTGAAGGCTGAAAGCGCGCCGCACTCATCGTCGAACGGCGCGAGCACGCCCGTCACGCTCACCGGCGTATGCGGGCGGGCGTTGAACGGCAGCAGCAACAGCTCGAGATAGGCCTTGCTGCCGTCCTCGCGCGCGGCCGTGACGCCGGCGATCGCGCCTAACGCTTCGTCGGCGACGATGGTCGTGATCTCCTCGACCTCGCTGCGGCTTGCATCATCGAACAGCGCCGCAAAGCTCTGGTCCTTGAGGTCACACCCCGCCAGCGCGCAGACCCGCGTGCCGGCGACGCGGAACGGGAAGCCGAGGTTCGGCTCGCAGGACAGCACGAAGATGTCGCCGAGCAGGCCGCGCACCGCGGCCGGATCGATGTCGGCCCTGTCGGGGGCCCGTGCAGTGCCGCGCTTCTGGTCCCAATACGCGAAGAACGCGCGGCTCGACGGATGTTTCATGTCTGAACGCTTACCCCGGGGTGCAACCTCGAAGGGACAGACCTGTCCCACTTCAGTGCACCCGCGATCCCTTGTGTTGTTGTGCAGGAGGGGATTTGCAGCGTCCATGCCGCAGGCGCGTTTTTACCTCCCTTAAGGCCGTCTTTGCGTCGTTAACGTTAAGTTAACTATGCGCTTTGCACCTCGCGCCCCGCTGCTATGGTGGCCGCAGTCGCAAGCCTCGCCGCTTTCATCCAGGTTCTCGGCGGGGCCTGTACACAGGGCGTCAAACAGTTTGGTCACGGGCCGCGGGGAGGGGTGGGGATACACCTTCATTCCTCCGGTACCGGAAAGGCCGACACGGACAGGCAGGGCTTTCCCAGGGCCCTGCCTTTTCCTTTTTCAGGCACAAGCTCTCGTGCCCCGGACGCAACGCAGCACTTCCTTGACGATGCGGAGCATCGTCCAATCGTGATGCGCTGCAGAGCCGGGGGCCCACGCAGCAGCAAGTATCTGGCACGTCTGGGTCCCGGCTCTGCGACGCGTCACTTCGTGCCGCGCCTTGTCCGGGACAGGAGACCTTGTCGGCCGGCTCTCGTGCCCCGCACGCGGCGCAGCACTTCCTTGGCGATGCGAAGCATCGTCCAATCATGATGCGCCGCAGAGCCGGGGCCTGGCTCCCTATCCGGACCAAACGAAACATCCCGCTCCCTTTTCGTTTTGTGCACTTGCGCAAGGCTGGCAAAGGCGACTATCTGCAAGCCTGTTGCCCCGGTCGCGCTGAAAGCGAAGCTGCCTTGGATTCCTCTCAAGATTTTCCGCCGCAAGGACCTCGGCAAAATCCTCAAGCGGAGGTGCCGGCGGTCATCGAGGAGGCTCCGCGCGAGCCGGTCCTGACGCTGCCCACGGCGCTGACCGCCTATATCGTCCTCCTGGCTGTGATCCATCTGCGGGTGCTGCTGCCGCCGGAGATCGAGAACTGGACCATCGACGTCTTCGGCTTCATCCCGAAGCGCTACGATTCTTCGCTGCTCAATCTGGAGATTCCCGGCGGCACCGGCGCCAAGGTCTGGACCTTCGTCACCTATTCGCTGCTGCACGCCAATCTGACCCATCTCGGCTTCAACGTGCTGTGGCTGCTGCCGTTCGGCAGCGCGCTGGCGCGGCGCTTTGGCGCGATCAGGTTCTTCCTGTTTCTCGCGGTGACGGCGGCGGCCGGCGCGCTCGCCCATCTCGTCACCCATGAGCACGCGGTGGCGCCGATGATCGGCGCCTCGGCCTCGGTGTCCGGCGCAATGGCAGCTGCAATCCGCTTCGCCTTCGTCCGCGGCAGCTTCCTGTCGTTCAACCGTTCGGACGCCGATACCGCTGCGAAGGTTCCGGCACTGCCGCTGTCGCGCGCGCTGCGCGACGGACGGGTGGTCGGCTTCCTGGCGGTGTGGTTCGGCGTCAACATCATCTTCGGCGTCGGCGCGATTGGGGTGGATTCCGAGACTACGAGCGTCGCCTGGCAGGCGCATATCGGCGGCTTCTTTGCCGGCCTGTTGCTGTTCACCCTGTTCGATCCCGTGCCGCGCGTGCGAAGCGATGCTGCGGATGCGTCATCACAGGACGTTTCAGACCGTATTTGAAGCGGCGCTTGCGGCCCGGCCCGAATTCATCCATCATTTGCGTGAAGAATGTTCCGAAGCGACAAGCCTATAGAGGCCGCGCTTCGTAAAGCGCACGAGCGTGAAACCGGCGCTGAAACTGTTAGTTGAAGACTCGACGAACAAGTCCGGACCCGCCCGAAGGCGGACGGATCCGATTCAGGGAGGCGACAATGACGGTACGTTCCATTCTCAATACCAAGGGCCACCAGATCATGAGCGTCGAGCCCGACGCGAAGCTGGCTGCCGCGGTCAAGCTGCTGGCCGACAAGAAGATCGGCGCGGTGCTGGTGATGAACCAGAGCCGGCTCGAAGGCATCCTGTCGGAGCGCGACATCGTCCGCGTGCTCGGCGAGCGCGGCGCCGGCGTGCTGGAGGAGCCGGTCGCTCAGGTCATGACCCGCAAGGTCGTGACCTGCAAGGAGACCGACACGGTCGCCGAACTGATGGAGACGATGACCACCGGCAAGTTCCGCCATCTGCCCGTGATCGACAACGGCAAGGTGGTCGGGCTGATCTCGATCGGCGACATCGTCAAGCGCCGGGTGCAGGAATACGAGTCCGAGCAGGAAGCCCTGCGCGACTACATCAAGACGGCCTGACGGGCACCCGCCTCACTCGTCCGCTTTAGGCGCGTGACCCGCGGGCGCCGGCGCGAGCACCTCGATCGCCTCCTGGATCGACGCCAGCGCGCGCTCGGTG
>NZ_JALBHA010000542.1:0-4062 GCF_023006445.1 Bradyrhizobium sp. SHOUNA76 | reverse complement strand
AGCCACAGCCGGACCGCATCGCCGCCGATCGCCGACGGCAGGGTCTGGTTGAAGAAAGAGCCGATCACGTTGTAGCGCATGGCGCGGCCGAGCTCGAGCGGTGCGCCGCAGACGGCGCTGATCTCGCGCCAGCGCAGCACGCCGACGAAGATCTGCAGGAACGTGATCGCGATCGCCACGCCGATCCAGAACAGGCTGGTCACGGTGAAGCGCGAAAACAGTTCGGATAGATCGACCTTGCGCAGCGCCAGATAGAGCAGCGCAGCGGAAATCAGGATTTTGGCCGTCGAAAGCAGGATTCGGCGCATCTCGTCCGCATGAACAGGGTTTGCGAAGATTTGAGGCAACCCGACGCGAGCGCCGAATTCGGCCGCTTTGGTATGGTTTTGGCGCCGATCTTGCAATAGCCATCGTTAAGGATGCTGACCCTCGTTAAGGACGCTGAGAGGAGTCCTCATGACGCGCGGCGTGCCTATTGCGAGCCGATCGAAGTGGCGGCTAAACAGGGCCGGCTTGGATCCCCAGGGAACAGGATGACAGATCAGGCGATTTTGGTTACCGGCGCGGCTGGTTTCATTGGTTTTCACGTCGCCCGGCAGCTCCTGGGCGAAGGCCGCACCGTCGTCGGGCTCGACAATCTCAACCCCTATTACGATCCGGCACTGAAGCGGGCGCGCCTGGCGCTGTTGCAGAACGGCTCCGGTTTCTCCTTCGTCGAGGCCGATCTTGTCGATCGCGAGACGATCGCGAGGCTGTTTGCGCAGCATCGTTTCACGGAGGTGGTGCATCTCGCGGCGCAGGCCGGCGTGCGCTACTCGATCGAGCAGCCGCACGCTTACGCCGATTCCAACCTCGTCGGCTTTCTCAACGTGCTCGAGGGCTGCCGCAATAACGGCTGTCGCCATCTCGTCTACGCCTCGTCATCCTCCGTTTACGGCGCCAACACAAAAATGCCATTTGCGGTTGCGGACCGCACCGATCATCCCGTCAGCTTCTACGCCGCGACCAAGAAGGCGAACGAGGTGATGGCGCAGTCCTACAGCCATCTCTATCGCCTGCCGGTCACGGGCTTGCGCTTCTTTACCATCTACGGGCCATGGGGACGGCCCGACATGGCCATGTTTCTGTTCGTAAACGCCATCATGGCGGGCAAGCCGATCCGGCTCTTCAACCATGGGCAGATGCGCCGCGACTTCACCTATATTGATGATGTGACGCGTGTCGTATCCAAGCTGATCGATCTTGTGCCCGCGGACGATCCTTCTGCCGCAAATGCGCCGTTTAAGCTCTACAATGTCGGCAATCACCATCCGGAGGAACTGATGCACGTCGTCGGTCTTCTGGAGCGGGAGCTGGGCCGGACGGCGATCAAAGAATTGCTGCCGATGCAGCCGGGAGATGTGCTGGAAACGTTCGCGGATGTCGAGGATTTGATGCGCGACACCGGCTTTGCACCGTCAACGCCGATCGAGCATGGGGTCCACAATTTTGTCACCTGGTATCGGGACTACTTCAAGGTTTGAGATGACGATGGACAAACGCATAATCCCCCTGATCATGTGCGGCGGTGCCGGCACGCGGCTGTGGCCGGCTTCGCGCGAGGTGCGGCCCAAGCAGTTCCTGCCGCTGTTCGGCACGCGCTCGACCTTCCAGGACACGCTGCTGCGCGTCTCGGATCCCCAGCTGTTCGACCGGCCGATCGTCATCACCAACGCGTCCTATCGTTTCATGGTGCTGGAGCAACTCGCCGAGATCGGCATCGAGGCCGACGTGATCCTCGAGCCGATGCGGCGTGATTCAGGACCTGCGATCGCCGCGGGCGCGGTGTTCGCGCAGAACCGCGCCAGTGAAGCCGTCGTGCTCGCGCTCGCCGCCGATCACGTGGTGCAGGACACTGCCGCTTTCGTCGCCGCCTGCCGCGAAGGTCTTGCGGCCGCGAGCACCGGGCGCATCGTCACCTTCGGCGTCAAGCCGGAGCGGCCGGCGACCGAATATGGCTACATCAATCCGGGCGAGGTGATCTCCGGCGAGGTGCATGCGGTCGCGCGCTTCGTCGAGAAGCCGGACGCGGTGAAGGCCTCCGACTACGTCAATTCGGGCTATCTCTGGAACAGCGGCAACTTCATGTTCCCGGCGAGTGTGCTGCTCGACGAATATCGCAAGGTCGATGCGGCAAGCGTCGAGGCGGTCACCAATGCGGTCAACAATGCCGGCCGCGATCTCGGCTTCGTCACGCTGGAGCCCGAGGCGTTCGGTTCGGCGAAGGCGATCTCGATCGACTATGCGGTGATGGAGAAAACTTCGCGCGCGGCGGTCGTGCCGGTGTCGTGCGGCTGGTCGGACGTCGGCTCCTGGCACGCGGTGTGGGAGCTCTCGGACAAGGACGCGCAAGGCAATGCGGCGCACGGCGCCGCCGTGTTCGAGGATTCCCGCAACTGCAACGTCACCACCGACCAGGCGCTGGTCGCGCTCGAAGGCGTCGACGATCTCGTCGTGGTCGCAACCGCGGATGCGGTTCTGGTCTCGCGCCAGAAGGACGCCAACGGCCTGAAGCGTCTCGTGACGAAGTTGAAGGCGGTCGCGCCCAAGGTCACCGAGGAGCACCTCAAGGTGCACCGGCCCTGGGGCAGCTATCAGTCCGTCGACAATGGCGAGCGCCACCAGGTCAAGCGCATCGTGGTGAAGCCGGGCGGGCGGCTGTCGCTGCAGAAGCACCATCATCGTGCCGAGCACTGGATCGTGGTTCGCGGCGCAGCCCGTGTCACCGTCAACGAGACCGTGAAGACCGTGCACGAGAACGAGTCGATCTACATTCCGATGGGCGCCGTCCACCGCATGGAGAACCCCGGTAAAATCATGCTGGAACTGATCGAGGTCCAGACCGGAAGCTATCTCGGGGAAGACGACATCATCCGGATTGAAGACGACTATCAAAGGTCGTAACCAGCAAACTCCGAATCACGCGACCCGGGCCGAAGAGGCGGTATTTTTCGGCTTAAGGCCCGGGGAACGTGTAACTTTTTGAATCAAATCGTGTCCGGGCCGCCAGGGCGGCATTCGCCACAAATGTGGCGTCCGTGCTAGAAGCGCGCCGGGGATTTGCGTTGAATCGGGGTTTGCTCAAATGAGTTCCAAAGGGTCTGCACCGGCAAAGGCCGGCTTGCGCGTCGGCGTCATTGGCGCCGGCGTGATGGGCAGCAACCATGCGCGGGTGCTTAGCGGTCTTCCCGGCGTCAGCCTCGTCGGCGTCGTCGATCCTTCGCCTGCGCATCGCACGCGCGCGACCGAACTTGCCAATTGCGCGAGCTTCGAGACGCTCGACCAGCTCTTCGCCGAAGGCGTCGATGCCGTCACCATCGCAGCTCCGACCCATCTGCACCACGAGGTCGCGCTCGCCTGCATCGCCAAGAACATTCATGTTCTGGTCGAGAAGCCGATTGCGTCCACGGTCGAAGAGGGCCGCGAGATCGTTGCCGCCGCGCAAAAGGCCGGCGTGACGCTGATGGTCGGCCATGTCGAGCGCTTCAATCCGGCGGTCGCCGCCGTCAAGCAGGCGATCGCGGGCGAGGACATTCTCTCCATCGCAATCACGCGCGTCGGCCCGTTCCCACCGCGCATGTCCAATGTCGGCGTCGTCATCGACCTCGCCGTGCACGACATCGATCTGATCCGCTGGTTCACCGAATCCGACATCGTCGAGGTGCAGCCGCAGCTGTCGAGCGCGGTTGCCGAGCGCGAGGACATCGCGCTGTTGCAGTTCCGCACCGAGAGCGGCGTGCTCGCGCACATCAACACCAACTGGCTGACGCCGTTCAAGGCGCGCAGCGTCACGGTCGCGACCCGCGGCAAATACGTGATGGGCGACCTGCTCACGCGCCAGGTCACCGAGTGCTTCGGCTTCAAACCGGACGGCAGCTACTCGATGCGGCATCTGCCGGTCGGTCATGACGAGCCGCTTCGTGCCGAGCTGATCGCGTTCCTCAAGGCCGTGCGCAACGGCGAAACGCCGGCGGTCACCGGCGACGAAGGCGTCGCCAGCCTCGAGATCGCCACGCAGTGCCT
>NZ_JALBHA010000541.1:0-4069 GCF_023006445.1 Bradyrhizobium sp. SHOUNA76 | reverse complement strand
GTCGGTCGCGCCCGGCAACGTCGTGCCGATGGACACCATCGTCGCCTGGCTCGAGCACAACGGCTACAACCGCTCCTCGACCGTGCGCGAGCCCGGCGAATATGCCGTGCGCGGCGGCATCCTGGACCTGTTCCCGGCCGGCCTGGATCAGCCCGTGAGGTTCGACTTCTTCGGCGACAGCCTGGAGTCGATCCGCACTTTCGACGCCGAGACCCAGCGCACGCTGCTCGATATGCGCGCGCTCGACCTGGTGCCGATCTCCGAGTTCCAGCTCGTCACCGACACCATCCGCCGTTTCCGCATGGGCTATGTTGCCGAGTTCGGCGCGCCCACGCGCGACGATGCGCTGTACGAGGCCGTCAGCGAGGGCCGCCGCCATCCCGGCATGGAGCACTGGCTGCCGCTGTTCCAGGACCGGATGGACACGCTGTTCGACTACCTGCAAGGCGCGGCTATCGCGATCGAGCCGCAGGCCGAGGACGCCGTCCGCGAGCGCTTCAAGCAGATCCTGGACTATTACGAGGCCCGCCGCGATGCCATGGAGCATCCGGGCGGCGGCGCGATCTACAAGCCGCTGCCGCCGGATCGGCTTTATCTCACCGACGAAGAGTGGACCAAGCGCGAGAGCGACATGCCGCTGGTGCGGTTGACGCAGTTCTCCGTGCCGACCGATGGCACGAGTGTCGTCGACGCCGGCGCGCGCAAGGGCCGCGACTTCGCGCCGGAGCGCAACGACACCACGGTCAACGTGTTCGAATCCGTGGTCAGCCACGTGATGGCGCTGCACGCCCAGCGCAAGAAGGTCGTGATCGCGCTCTGGAGCGAAGGCTCGCGCGACCGCATGACTTCGATGCTGCGCGACCACAAGCTGCCCCACACCACCAGCGTCAACTCCTGGCGCACGGTGCAGGCGACCCCGCGCAACGAGACCATGCTCGCCGTGCTCGGCCTCGAGAGCGGTTTCGAGACCGACGAGATCGCGCTCATCAGCGAGCAGGACATCCTCGGCGACCGCCTGGTGCGGCCGCGCAAGGCCAGCCGCAAGCTCGACAATTTCATCTCGGAGGTGACGAGCCTTGCCGCCGGTGACATCGTGGTCCACGTCGACCACGGCATCGGCCGCTTCGTCGGCCTGCAAACGCTTGATGTCGCCGGCGCGCCGCATGACTGTCTCGAACTGCACTATGCCGCCGAAACAAAACTGTTCCTGCCGGTCGAGAACATCGAGCTGCTGTCGCGCTACGGCTCCGACCAGACCACGGTCGAGCTCGACCGGCTCGGCGGCGGCGGCTGGCAGACCCGCAAGGCGAAACTCAAGAATCGTATCCGCGAGATCGCGGGGGAATTGATCAAGATCGCTGCCGCTCGCCATCTGCACGAGGCGCCCAAGCTGCTGGTGCAGCCCGGTCTCTACGACGAGTTCTGTGCACGCTTCCCCTATGACGAAACCGAGGACCAGTTAGGGGCCATCGAATCCACACTGAAGGACCTCGAACTCGGCCGTCCGATGGACCGGCTGATCTGCGGCGACGTCGGTTTTGGCAAGACCGAGGTGGCCTTGCGCGCCGCGTTTGCCGTGGCGCTTGAGGGCAAGCAGGTCGCGGTCGTGGTGCCGACCACGCTCCTGGCGCGCCAGCACGCAAGAACCTTCACCGAGCGCTTCAAGGGCTTTCCGGTGAACGTGGCGCAGGCCTCGCGCCTGATCGCGACCAAGGAGCTCAATCTGGTCAAGAAGGGCATTGCCGACGGCTCGGTCGACATCGTCGTCGGCACCCATGCACTGCTCGGCAAGGCGATCAAGTTCCGCGACCTCGGTCTCGTCATCGTCGACGAGGAGCAGCACTTTGGCGTGACCCACAAGGAGCGGCTGAAAGCGCTTCGCTCCGAGGTGCACGTGCTGACGCTGTCGGCGACGCCGATCCCGCGCACGCTGCAACTCGCGCTCACCGGCGTCCGCGAACTCTCGATCATCGCTTCGCCTCCCGTGGATCGGCTCGCGGTTCGCACCTTCGTCGCTCCGCACGATCCCTTGATGATCCGCGAGGCGCTGCTGCGCGAGCGCTATCGCGGCGGGCAGGCGTTCTACGTGGTGCCGCGCATCGACGACCTCGCCGAGGTCAAGGACTTCCTCGACAAGAACGTGCCGGAGATGAAGGTCGCGGTCGCGCACGGCCAGATGCCGCCCGCCGTGATCGAGGACATCATGACGGCGTTCTACGACGGCAAGTTCGACATCCTGCTGTCGACCACCATCGTGGAATCCGGCCTCGACATCCCCAACGCCAACACGCTGATCGTGCACCGCGCCGACATGTTCGGTCTCGCCCAGCTCTATCAGCTCCGCGGCCGCGTCGGCCGTGCCAAGCTGCGCGCCTATGCGTTGTTCACGCTGCCGGCGCAGCAGAAGATCACGGCGCAGGCCGAGCGCCGGCTCACCGTGCTGCAATCGCTGGAGACGCTGGGCGCGGGCTTCCAGCTCGCCTCGCACGACCTCGACATCCGCGGCGCCGGCAATTTGCTCGGCGAGGAGCAGTCAGGCCACATCAAGGAGGTCGGCTTCGAGCTCTATCAGTCGATGCTGGAGGAGGCGATCGTCAACCTCAAGGCCGGCGTTTCCGAGCCTGCCGCCGACCGCTGGTCGCCGTCGATCACGATCGGCATGCCCGTGCTCATTCCGGAGGACTATGTCGGCGACCTCTCGGTGCGGCTGTCGCTGTACCGGCGCCTTGCCGACCTCGACACCGAGGAGGAGATCGAGAACTTTGGTGCCGAGATGCGCGACCGCTTCGGCGTGCTGCCGGACGAGGTGCGCTACCTGTTCAAGGTCGCCGCGATCAAGGCGTTCTGCCGAAGGGCCAATGTCGGGAAGATCGATGCCGGCCCGAAGGGCGCCGTCATCGCCTTCCGCGACAATTCGTTCGCCCATCCCGATCGCCTGGTGACCTTCATCCGCAGCCACGGCCAGGCCGCCAAGGTACGACCCGACATGAAGGTGGTGTTCCTGCAGGACTGGGAGACCCCGGAAGAGCGTCTCGCCGGCACGACGGAGATCATGCGCCAGCTGGCGCAGCTCGCGGAAAGTAAGAAGGCGGCGTAGGGGCGGGGCGACATGTCGTAGGGTGGGCAAAGCGAAGCGTGCCCACCGCAGCCGCCGTCAGGGAAAATGGTGGGCACGGCGCAAGTGCGCCTTTGCCCACCCTTGTATTAGCGCGCCTGAGACTACGACGCCGCCCTTGACGCATCCGCCGACAGCCGGGCCAGCAGCGACCTTGCCGTGTCCGACGGCGACAGCGAGTCCACGCTGACGACGGGCTCGCTGCGCATCTCGTGCTTGCCGTTGGAGGTGTGCCGCATCACCGCGGAGAGGCGGCGGGCGATCATGTGGGCGGTGCGGAAGTCGGTTTCCGCAAACACGACGATGACCGAGCCGTCCTTCTGCGCCGTGCCGAAATCCATCTGCCGCATCAGGCGGCTGAGGATGCGTGCGGCATCGAGCTGGGCGCGGGAATTGCCGGGCTCGAAAGCGAAGCGCGCGACCGACAGGCCGCCGCCGCGGGCCAGCGTCTGCTCGACCGCCTTGGCGAAATCGCGGGCGAAAGCTTCCACCGTCAGCAGGCCGCTGCGCGGATCGAGCCAGCCGCCGGCATCGATCGAGCGCAGCGTGCGGCTCAATTGTGCTTCCATCGCGTGCTGGCGGATCAGGGGCAGCGCATTGGCCGCGACCTTGGCCGGCTCGCCCGGGATCAGCTCGAGATTGGGCAGGTCGTAAGTCTGGGTCAGCTGGTGCGCGGTGACGACGACGGGCAGGCTGCGGAAGCGGGTGTCCTCGGCGAGCACCGTGAGAAAGGCGTCGGTGACGCGCGCTGTAAAACCCTCCGCGAGCACGACGCCATCGAGGTCACGGGTGTTGAGATGTTTCGCGGCCGCCTCGATCGAGAGTGCGCCGACCACGCCGACGCGTTCACCGAGCGCGACGGAGAGCGCGGGATAGGCCGCGCCCCTGCCGACCAGGAGCACGGTGGCATCGCGTGCGGGATCGCCTTGCGGCAGTGCGACCTTCACTTCCGGC
>NZ_JALBHA010000540.1:0-4079 GCF_023006445.1 Bradyrhizobium sp. SHOUNA76 | reverse complement strand
GGCGCGATCCGTACCCGCCGCGCACGCTCCGCGCCGACTATCCGCCCTGGCTTCAGGAGGTGGTGTTGCGCTGTCTCGAGATCGAGCCGGTGTGGCGCTATCCGACGGCGTCCCAGCTCGCCTTCGATCTCGCCCATCCGGACCAGGTCAAGCTCACCACGCGCTCGGAGCGGATCAAACGCGACTCCCTCGGCGTCGCATGGCGCCGCCGCTTCAACCAGGGCGTCATGGCGCCGCGCGCGAAATCGGATGTCGCCGCCCAAATCGCGTCGAGCCCGATCCTCGCTGTCGCGCTCGACACGGTGGAAGGCGCACCGGAGCTGAACGAGGCGCTACGCGTGACCACCGAGCGCATCCTCGCCACCTTGCCGTCGGCGCGGCTTGCCTGCGTCAACGTGCTCAAGCTGAACCGGATCGCGATCGACCGGACGCTGGACGAGCAGGGATCGAACAAGCATATCGACCGTCTGGTGGCGCTCAGGCATTGGGCGACGCCGCTCAAATTGGACGAGAGCCGGCTGTCGGCTCATGTGCTGGAGGCGGTCGATCCCGCTGCCGCGATCCTGGAATTTGCCGAGGCTAACCAGGTCGACCATGTCATCATCGGCGCGCGGCAGGGCTCGTTTAGACGCATGCTGCTCGGCAGCGTCTCGGCCAAGGTGGCCGCGGAAGCGGCCTGCACCGTCACCGTGGTGCGGCCGCCGCGGATGGCCGGGGAAGTCCGCGAGCCCGATGCAGGCGAAGAGCCGGGATAGGCCGCCTGCCGACTTGAGAAGTGGATTAGGCCGCGTGAGCGGTGTGGGCGACGCGCTTGCGGCGGATCGGCCAGGAGAAATGCGGGCCGGGCTCGCCGTGATCCGCGCTGCCGCCAAAATACTGGATGATCTCGCGGCAAGGCTCGCAATTGAACAGGTTGCGCGAGGCGGATGCCTTGGTCATTTCCTTCAAGCAGTTCGGGCAGTGCGGTTTCATGGGAGGGGTCCGGAAAAGGAAGTCTCAGTGTCGTCGCTGCGAGGAAAACGAATGATCGAGGTCCGAATTGTCGAGCCGGACATCGTCGTCGGGCGCGCCATCGGCACGCTCGAGGCGGCCGAAAAAATAGTCGAGGCCTGGATGCGGGCGGCGCGGGATCCGGCACCTGCGCTTCAGCTGGCGCTTCACGAGTGCGATCTGCATGGCGCTCAGCCCCGGCGACGATGAAGGTGGATGATGCGAGCAGAAGCCACGACCTTCACCGGTCGCGCCACGTAGAAGCTGCGAGCCGCAATCGCCGCATTGAACCCTAACCACAACGCTACGCCAGTCCAAACCAGGGTCGTCGTCATGATGTGCTCCCGTCAAAAGCAAGCAGGAGTCACTTGCGGTGATTTGCGCGAATCAGTGAAGTCCGGATGAGTACGGATCAAGAGTGCAATTTTAGGCGTCGCGCGTTGCAACACCCGTAAAAGCCGCGGGATTTTCCGCCGTCCGGCTGCGCCGCTTGATCCAGTTCAAATCGCTTCGCCGCGGGCCCCTAGCGCAGCGTTGCGGATCGCGGCGATGTTGGTCTTGTAGGCTTCCTGCGTGCCGCCCCTGAACACTGATGTGCCGGCGACGAAGGCGTTGGCGCCCGCCGCGGCGAGCGCGCCCGCAACGTCGGCGCCGACGCCGCCGTCGACTTCGATGTCGATCGGACGTCCCGCCGTCATCGCGCGGATATCGCGGATCTTGCCGATGGCGGAGGGAATGAAGGCCTGGCCGCCGAAGCCCGGATTGACCGACATCACCAGCACGAGGTCGACGAGGTCGAGGACGTATTCGAGCGTGCTGACCGGCGTGCCGGGATTGAGCGAGACGCCGGCCTTCTTGCCGAGCGCGCGGATCGCCTGCAGCGAGCGGTGCAAATGGGGACCGGCTTCCGCATGCACGGTGATGTGGTCGCAGCCGGCTTTCGCAAACGCCTCGAGATAGGGGTCACAGGGCGAGATCATCAGATGCGCATCGAACACCTTCTTTGTGTGCGGGCGCATCGCCTTGATGACGTCGGGGCCGTAGGAAATGTTGGGAACGAAGTGACCATCCATGACGTCGAGATGGATCCAGTCGGCGCCGGCGGCGTCCACGCTGCGCACCTCCTCGCCGAGCCTGGAGAAATCCGAAGCCAGGATCGAGGGCGCGATTGCCAGGGGGCGGGGGGCGAAGGCTTGGGTCATGGCGCGATTTCCCGTGGCGGCCGTGAAAGATGGCCTCGCCTAACATGGGCCTCCGTGGCGGGCAATGCAGGGGAGGCGTGCTTCCTGTGGGCGGAAATTTCTGCCGCGACCGGCACGAATTGCCGGTGTTCCCGGGCCATCCAAGCCGCGGCGGCTGCGGATTTCATTGAACTTTTTGCGCTGGCATGACGCTTGCTGACGTTACCCGACAGAACATTGGCGGCGGCATGCCGCATCGGTTGGAGTTGTGCAATGTTGTTGGCCCTTGGCGCCGTATCCAGCGCGCTCGACGCGATCCAGTCGCTGACGAACTCGAAGTCGTCTTCGTCGGCGCAGAAGGCGGGATCTTCGCAAGGCGCAACCAATCCGTTCGCGATCGACAGCACGGGCAGCATGACGACCTCGTTGGTCAGCTCAGGCAGCCCCCCACAGATCGCGCCGGAGACCATGAGCGCGCTGCTCGCGGCGCAGAGCCAGTCCACCGACGGCGCGAACAGTTCGGCGACCTCGACCTCGTCGAATTCGTCGTCCTCGGCGTCGAAGGGCCGGGAGGCTGCGCTGAAGGATCTGTTCTCGCAGATCGATGCGGATGGCGACGGCAGCATCACCAAGTCCGAGTTCGAGGACGCGCTGGGCGCCGGCGGCACCAACCTCGCGCAGGCCGATAACGTGTTCTCGAAGCTCGATGCGAACTCCGACGGCAGCGTCAGCCTTGACGAGATGTCGAAGGCGCTGAAGAGCGGCCACCACGGACATCATCACGCGCAAGGTGCCGGCGGCTCGGGCGATGGATCGGATTCCTCGTCGAAGTCGAAGGGCGGATCGACCTCGACCACGACGACAGCTGCCGACGGCTCGACCACGACGACCGTCACCTATGCCGACGGCTTCAAGATGTCGACGACGGTGCCGGGCACCTCCAGTCCCCGTAATTCGGCCTATGATCTGTTCGCGCAGTTGATGCAGCGGCAAGGCGGGCAGGGGCAAAGCGCCCCGGCGGCGGCCGGCTCGTCCATGTCGATGAGCGTGTGAGCGGCATCCGAGATTAGCCGGCATACTCGTGCGTGATGTCACGATAGACATACCGGTCACGGATTTCGTGGTTGAAGAACGTCCCCTTTGCGCGCGCGTCCCTGAACGCGGCGGCGACCTCGGGCGGAACGTCCTCGTAGACATAGAGGCGTCCGCTGACAAAGGTCACCTTCAGCTCGCGCGTGTCGGGCGAATAGCGAAAGAAGCGGATCACGGAAGACGGCATGGCGGTAAACCTTGGCCTGCCAGGTAACGCCGTATCCGCCGTTTCGTTTCTAACCGAATTTGTCCTTCCACGCCGGCTGCGCCCCCGGAAATGGCAGCGCGATCGCGTTGTACACGCCGCTTGCAATAGCGCGCGCGACCACGTTGGCGGCGACCATGCCGAGTTCGGTGAGCTCAACCAGCGGCTCGATCGGCTTCTCGCAGGTGGCCGCGGCGAACAGCACGTCGCCGTCGAGTGGAGCGTGCACCGGATAGATCGCGCGTGCAAATCCGGTCTGGGCGATCATCGCGAGCCGTTTGGCCTGTGCCTTGCTCAGAATCGCGTCGGTGACGACAAGGCCGATCGTCGTGTTCTCGCGCTCACTCGCGGCCGGACCGCCCTTGATACGCATCGCCAGCATGTCGGGCGTGAAGCTTGACGGCAGGCCGCGCCTGCCGAACTCGCCGTTTTCCTCGAACGGTGCGGCCCAGAACCAGGGGCCGTTGCCGACAGTAACGCTGCCGACCGCATTCACCACCACGATCGCGCCGACCTTGATGCCGTTCGCGGTCACGGCCGACGCCGAACCGATTCCGCCCTTGAAGGTGGCGGTGGTGGCACCCAGGCCCGCGCCGACGCTGCCGAGCGCG
>NZ_JALBHA010000053.1:0-22704 GCF_023006445.1 Bradyrhizobium sp. SHOUNA76 | reverse complement strand
CCAGTCCGGCAGCTCGCGCTCGCGCGACAGCGCGCAATGCCATTCGCCCTCGTCATAGGCGATCCGGCGGACCTGCCACATCGGCAGCTCGAGCTCCAGCAGCGCCAGCGCCGCATCGGTCCAGGCTTCAGCGTCGATCAGGCGCGTCAGGCGTGTCGTGCGTTCACTTTGGCCAAACGAGGCGACGCGCCGGCAGGCCTTGTCGATGATTTCGAACATCAGCGGACGCGTCATCGCCGGTGTCGCGCGAAGCTGCTCGCCGAGCGAGGGCGGGACGAGGCGTCGGAGAATGGCGGTCATGTCAGGCCTCCTGGAAATGGCGTCGGTCAGTCGGCCGGCATTGCCAGGATGGCGCGAAGGGCATTTGAAAACGAGATGGAGATCGGGCGAGAGATATAAGGATTTCATAGGTGCGGGTGGGTGAGATCGCCCGCCCGGCCTTTATGAGATTCCTATAACGTCGCCATAGCCCTCATCTCGAAAACCTATGACCGCGCTGGCATTTCAGCACGGTCAATAGTCCCAGCTCATCCGGGGACGTGCGTTTCATGTCCTTCGCGAGCACGCGGGGTCACCGAGAGAAAGTTGCGCCGGCCTTTTGGGACGCAACGAGGAGCAATCCGATGATGGACATTCTGATGCTGGCGCTGGGCTTCGGCTTCTTTGCGCTCGCGATCGGCTACACCTACGCCTGCGAACGGCTGTGAGGACGCCGACCATGATCTTCGATTATGCGCTCGCCGGCGCCGTCTCGTTCGGCCTCCTCGTCTATCTCACCTACGCGCTGCTGCGGCCCGAGCGGTTCTGACCCGTGCTGCTGCTCGTCGAATTACTGATGGCGGACGCCGTGCTCGTCGCCGGCCTGCTGACGGTGCTGCTGCCGCTGCTGCGCCGGGCACCAAGCTTGAAGGGTTGATTCCATGACTATGGTCGGCTGGCTCCAGATCATTCTGTTCTGCGTCATCATCGTCGCACTCACAAAACCGCTCGGCTGGTACATGACGCGGGTGTTTGGCGGCGAGCGCACATTCCTGTCGCCGGTGCTGCGACCGATCGAGGCCGGCATCTACTGGATTTCCGGCGTTGACGAGAAGCGCGAGCAGCATTGGCTGGCCTACACGGTCGCCATGCTGCTGTTCCATGTCGGCGGCTTCCTCGTCATTTACGGCGTGATGCGCCTCCAGGCCGTGCTGCCGTTCAATCCGGCCGGGCAGGGCGCGGTTGCGGAAGATCTTTCCTTCAATACCGCCGTTTCCTTCATTACAAACACCAACTGGCAGAACTACGGCGGCGAAAGCACGCTGTCCTATCTGACCCAGATGGTCGGCCTGACGCACCAGAACTTCCTGTCGGCCGCAACCGGCATCGCACTCGCAATGGCCCTGATCCGCGGCTTTTCGCGTGCCTCGATGCGCACCGTTGGCAATTTCTGGGTCGACGTCACGCGCTGCACGCTCTATGTGCTGCTGCCGATCTGTATCGTCTACACGCTGTTCCTGGTGTGGCAGGGCATGCCGCAGACGCTCGGCGATTATGTCGAGGCCACCACGCTCGAAGGCGCCAAGCAGACCATCGCGGTCGGCCCGGTCGCTTCGCAGGTCGCTATCAAGATGCTGGGCACCAATGGCGGCGGCTTCTTCAACGCCAACGCCGCGCATCCTTTTGAAAACCCCACCGCGCTTTCGAACTTCGTGCAGATGCTGTCGATCTTCGCGCTTGGCGCCGCGCTCACCAACGTGTTCGGCCGCATGGTCGGCAACGAGCGCCAGGGCTGGGCAATCTTGTCCGTGATGGGCGTGCTGTTCATCGCCGGCGTCGCCATCACCTATTGGGCCGAAGCGAACGGAACCGCGACGCTGCAGGCGCTGAGCCTGGCCGGCGGCAACATGGAGGGCAAGGAAGTCCGCTTCGGCATCGTCGCATCCTCGCTGTTCGCTGTGGTGACGACCGCTGCGTCCTGCGGCGCCGTTAACGCCATGCATGACAGCTTCACCGCGCTCGGCGGCATGATCCCGCTGATCAACATCGAGCTCGGCGAAATCATCGTCGGCGGCGTCGGCGCCGGCATGTACGGCATGCTGCTGTTCGTCATCCTCGCGATCTTCGTTGCTGGCCTGATGGTCGGCCGCACGCCGGAATATGTCGGCAAGAAGATCGAGGCGCGCGAGGTCAAGATGGCAATGCTGGCCATCCTGGTGCTGCCGCTGATGATCCTGGGCTGGACCGCCGTCGGCGTGGTCTACCCGGCGGCCGTCGCCTCCATGGCGAACGCCGGACCGCACGGCTTCACCGAAGTGCTCTACGCCTTCACTTCGGCTGCGGGCAACAACGGCTCCGCCTTCGCGGGCCTCACCGGCAATACCTTCTTCTACAACCTCACGCTGGCCAGCGCGATGTTCGTCGGCCGCTTCTTCATGATCGTCCCGGCGATGGCGATCGCGGGATCGCTCGCGGCGAAGAAATCGATCCCGCCGTCCATGGGCACGTTTCCCACAACTGGAGGCCTGTTCGTCGGTCTTGTCGTCGGCGTCATCCTGATCATGGGCGGCCTGACCTTCTTCCCGGCGCTCGCACTCGGTCCAATCGTCGAGCACTTGGCGATGAATGCCGGAAACCTGTTCTGATTGTCTGGAGTGACCTCCATGGATACGACCAAACTGCAAAAACGTGCGCCGATGTCGGCAATGCTCGATCCGAAGATCGTGATGCCTGCGATCCACGCCTCCTTCACCAAGCTCGATCCGCGACTGATGATCAAGAACCCCGTGATGTTCGTGGTCGAGATCGTCGCTGCGCTGACCACCGTGATCTTCCTGCGCGACCTCGTCACCGGTGGCGCCAGCCTCGGCTTCACCTTCCAGATCATCGTCTGGCTCTGGTTCACGGTGCTGTTTGCCAATTTCGCCGAAGCAGTGGCCGAAGGCCGTGGCAAGGCGCAAGCCGAGACGCTGCGCAAGACGCGCACCGAGAGCCAGGCCAAGCTCCTGACCGGGGCCGGCGCGGCCTTCAAGCTCGTGCCGGGCACGAGCCTGAAGGTCGGCGACATCGTGCTGGTCGAGGCGGGCGACACGATCCCCTCGGACGGTGAGGTGATCGAGGGCGTGGCCTCCGTCAACGAAGCCGCCATCACCGGCGAGTCCGCGCCCGTCATTCGCGAATCCGGCGGCGACCGTTCCGCGGTGACCGGCGGCACGCAGGTGCTGTCGGACTGGATCCGCGTCCGCATCACGGCAGCGCAGGGCTCGACCTTCATCGATCGCATGATCAAGCTGGTCGAGGGTGCCGAGCGGCAGAAGACGCCGAACGAGATCGCGCTCAACATCCTGCTCGCCGGCCTCACCATCATCTTCGTGTTCGCCACCGTCACCATTCCGAGCTATGCGGCCTATGCCGGGGGCTCGATCTCGGTGGTCGTGCTGGTCGCGCTGTTCGTGACGCTGATCCCGACGACGATCGGCGCGTTGTTGTCCGCCATCGGTATCGCGGGCATGGACCGTCTGGTGCGCTTCAACGTGCTCGCGATGTCCGGCCGCGCCGTCGAGGCCGCCGGCGACGTCGACACGCTGCTGCTCGACAAGACCGGAACCATCACGCTCGGCAACCGGCAGGCGACAGCCTTCCGTCCCGTGCGGGGCGTCACCGAGCAGGAGTTGGCGGATGCCGCCCAGCTCGCCTCGCTCGCCGACGAGACTCCGGAAGGCCGCTCCATCGTCGTGCTGGCCAAGGAGAAATACGGCATCCGCGGGCGTGACATGGCTGAGCTCGGGGCCACCTTCATCCCGTTCACGGCGCAGACCCGCATGAGCGGCGTCGACGCCGGCGGCTCGTCAGTGCGCAAGGGGGCGGTCGACGCCATGCTGAACTATGTCGGCGGCGGCGCGCCACTGGTCGTTGCTTCCGGCAACACGGCCCGCGCCATCCAGCCCACCGGGCTCTCGGACATTGGCCGCGAGATCCAGACCATTGCCGACGAGATCGCCAAGTCCGGCGGCACGCCGCTCGCGGTCGCCAAGGATGGCAAGCTGCTCGGGATCGTCCAGCTCAAGGACATCGTCAAGGGTGGCATTCGTGAGCGCTTCGCCGAGCTGCGCCGCATGGGCATCCGCACCATCATGATCACCGGCGACAATCCGATGACGGCGGCCGCGATCGCGGCGGAAGCCGGCGTCGACGATTTCCTGGCGCAGGCCACCCCGGAGGACAAGCTCAAGCTGATCCGCGACGAGCAAGCCAAGGGCAAGCTGGTTGCGATGTGCGGCGACGGCACCAACGACGCGCCAGCGCTGGCGCAGGCCGATGTCGGCGTCGCCATGAACACCGGCACTCAGGCCGCCCGCGAGGCCGGCAACATGGTCGACCTCGACTCCAACCCGACCAAGCTGATCGAGGTGGTCGAGATCGGGAAGCAGCTGCTGATGACGCGCGGTGCGCTGACGACCTTCTCGATCGCCAACGACGTCGCCAAGTATTTCGCGATCATCCCGGCCATGTTCCTGGCGTTCTACCCCCAGCTCGGCGTGCTCAACGTCATGAACCTGTCGAGCCCGCAGAGCGCCATCCTGTCGGCGATCATCTTCAACGCGCTCGTCATCATCGCGCTGATTCCGCTGGCGCTGAAAGGCGTCGCCTACCGCGCCGTCGGTGCCGGCGCGCTGCTCCGGCGAAACCTCTTGGTCTACGGCCTCGGCGGCATCGTCATTCCCTTCATCGGCATCAAGGCGATCGATCTCGTCGTGACCGCCCTGCACTTGGCCTAACGCCGTCATTGCGAGCGCAGCGAAGCACCGGAAATGCCTTCTCGGCTGACAGACTGGATTTCTTCGTCGCTTCGCTCCTCGCAATGACGCAGAAACAGGAGACCCAACATGCTCAGAGAAATCCGCCCCGCCATCGTCCTTTTGCTGGTCCTCACCGCCATCACGGGCTTGGCCTATCCACTCGCGATGACGGCCATCGCCGGCGCGCTCTTTCCCGCGCAGGCACAAGGCAGCCTGATCGAGAAGGACGGCAAGGTGGTCGGCTCGGCCCTGATCGGGCAGGAGTTCAGGGAGGACAAGTATTTCCACGGCCGCCCGTCGGCGACGGTTGCGCCGGACCCCAATGACTCGACCAAGACGGTGTCGGCACCCTACAACGCCGCCAATTCGGGCGGCTCCAATCTCGGTCCGACCAGCAAGGCCCTGGCCGACCGGCTGAAGGAGGATGTGGACAAGCTCAAGGCTGAGAATCCGAACCAACCGGTCCCGGTCGACCTCGTGACGACCTCGGCCAGCGGTCTCGATCCGGATATCTCGCCTGAAGCGGCGCAATTCCAGGTGCCACGGGTGGCGAAGGCGCGGAATCTGCCGGAAGACGCCGTGAGGCAGCTTGTAGCTGCCAGCGTTCAGGGCCCAACGCTCGGCCTGCTCGGCGAACCCCGGGTTAACGTTCTGGCGCTGAATCGCGCGCTCGATCAGGCGGCGGCGAAGTAGCGGTCTAGGCCGGGAATGCCCGAATGATTATATTGGCCTGATGGTCCGAGAGCGCCGCGATCCCGAACAACGTCCGTCCCCGGAGGCGCTGCTGGAGGCAGCGCGCCGGGAAGAGAGCGTCAGCGGCAAGCTGAAGATCTTCGTCGGCGCCGCGCCCGGCGTCGGCAAGACCTATGAGATGCTGCAGAGCGCCCACGCCAAGCGCAAGGCCGGCATCGATGTCGTGGTCGGCTTCGTCGAAACCCATGGCCGCGCGGAGACCGAGGCATTGGTGCGCGGGCTCGAGATGGTCCCGCGCAAGAGGCTGGACTACCGCGGCCAGGTCGTCGAGGAGATGGACCTCGATGCCGTGATCGCGCGGCGGCCAAGGATCGCATTGGTCGACGAGCTCGCTCACACCAACGCCGCAGGCAGCCGCCACCCCAAGCGCTATCTCGACGTGGAGGAGCTGCTCTCCCACGGCATTGACGTCTACACCGCTGTCAACATCCAGCACATCGAGAGCCTGAACGACGTCGTTGCCCAGATCACCCATGTCCGGGTGCGCGAGACGGTGCCCGATTCCGTGTTCGACCGCGCCGATGCGATCGAGCTGATCGACCTCACGCCCGACGATCTGATTCAGCGCCTGAAGGAGGGCAAGGTCTATGTGCCCAAGCAGGCAGAGCGGGCGCTGGAGCACTATTTCTCGCCGGGAAATCTGACCGCCTTGCGCGAGCTCGCTTTGCGGCGCACCGCCGAGCGGGTTGACGAGCAGCTGCTCAACCACATGCAGGCGAATGCGATTCCCGGGCCCTGGGCCGCGGGCGAGCGCATCCTCGTCTGCGTCAGCGAGGATCCGCGTGCGGCCGGCCTCGTGCGCTACACCAAGCGGCTGGCGGACCGACTGCATGCGCCGTTCACCGCGATCTCGATCGAGACGCGGCGATCCCTGCAATTGTCGGAAGAGCAGCGCGATCGATTGGCCGATACGCTGCGCCTTGCGGAATCGCTCGGCGGCGAGGCGCTGACCATTCCCGCGGTTGGTCGCCGCATCGCCGATGACGTCGTCAATTTCGCGCAAGGCAACAACGTCACCCAGATCGTGATCGGCAAGTCGACCCGCTCGCGCTGGTTCGAGATGACGCGTGGCTCGGTCGTGCATGACCTTGTGCGCAGTGCCGGCAATATCAGCGTCCACGTCATCCCCGGCGACGAACTGCCGGCCGAGGATGCGCCCAAGACGGCGGTACAGACCGCGGCGCGATCCGAGTCGTTCAATCCGCTGCCCTACGTGAAGGCGCTGGGCATCGTCCTGATCGGCCTCGGCGCCGCCGTGCTGCTCCAGCCGCGGTTCGGCATCGAGAATGTCGATCTCGTGCTGTTGACTGCGGTGGTTGCGGTCGCGGTGCGGTATGGACTATGGCCGTCATTGCTTGCCAGCATTGCAGCCTCGCTTGCTTACAATTTCTTCTTCCTTCCGCCGGTCTACAATTTCACCATCACAGATCCGACCAACGTTGCGGCGTTCTTCTTCTTCATGCTGATCGCTGTCCTGGTCTCCAACGTCGCGGCGCGCGTGCGCACGCAGGCCGACGCCGCCATTGGCCGGATCAGGATGTCCGAGCAGCTCTACGCTTTCAGCCGCAAGCTCGCGGGCACCGCGACGCTCGACGACGTGCTGTGGGCGACGGCCTACCAGATCGCGTTGATGCTGAAGGTCCGCGTGGTGCTGCTGCTGCCGGAAGACGGCTTGCTCACGGTAAAATCCGGCTACCCGCCCGAAGATGATCTCGACCAGGCCGATCTTGCCGCCGCCAACTGGGCCTGGAGCAACGACCGTCCCGCCGGCCGTGGTTCGGATACGTTGCCGGGTGCGAAACGGCTATTCCTGCCGATGCGCACCGGGCGCGGCCCGATCGGCGTGATCGGCATCGACAACGACCGCACCGGTCCGCTGCTGACGCCGGACCAGCGCCGGCTGCTGGACGCGCTGGTTGACCAGGGCGCGCTGGCGATCGAGCGCGTGCTGCTGGTCGAGGATATGGACCGCGTCAAGCGCACCGTCGAATCCGAGCGCTTGCGCTCCGCGCTGCTGACCTCGATCTCGCACGATTTGAAGACACCGCTCGCCTCGGTGCTGGGGGCGGCCTCGACCATGCGCGATCTGACCGGGGCCCTGTCCGACGCCGAGAAGCGCGACCTGCTCGCCACCGTCATCGACGAATCCGAACGGCTCAACCGCTTCATCGCGAACCTGCTCGACATGACCAAGCTCGAATCCGGCGCCATCGTGCCCAACACGGCACTGCACGATCTCAGCGAGATCGTGGGCAGCGCGCTGCGGAGGGCGAGCAAGATCCTGACCGCCCATAAGGTGGAGCTGGTGCTGGCGGCCGATCTGCCGATGCTCCAGCTCGACGCCGTGCTGTTCGAGCAGGTGCTGTTCAATCTGCTGGACAATGCCGCAAAATACTCGCCGCCCGACACCACGATCTCGATCAAGAGCAAACGTGAGCGCGATCAGGTCGTTCTGGAGGTCGCCGACGAGGGGGCCGGCATCCCGCCCGACGAGCTGGAGAGCGTGTTCGACAAGTTCTACCGCGTGCAGAAGGGCGATCACGTCCGTCCCGGCACGGGCCTTGGCCTTGCCATCTCGCGCGGCTTCGTCGAGGCGATGCGCGGCACGATCTCGGCCGCCAACCGCGGCGACCGGAGCGGCGCCATCCTCACCATCCGTCTTCCCGTTCCGGCAGAAAGCCGCGCATTGGATACCGCCGCATGAGCGCTGCCCCAATCAAGGTCCTGGTCATCGACGACGAGCCGCCGATCCGCAAATTGCTGCGGATGGGGCTATCGACGCAAGGCTATGAAATCTTGGAGGCGTCGAACGGCAAGATTGCGCTGGAGAAGCTCGAGGAAGCGCCGGCGCTGATCATTCTCGATCTCGGCCTGCCCGACGTTCAGGGGCACGAACTGCTGCGCACCATCCGCGCCCGCAACGAAAGCGTGCCGATCGTGGTGCTGTCGAGCCGGGGCGACGAGGCCGGCAAGGTCCAGGCGCTCGATCTCGGTGCCGACGATTATCTAACCAAGCCGTTCGGCATGGACGAGCTCCTGGCCCGCCTGCGCGCCGCGCTGCGGCACCAGCTCCAGGTCCAGGGAGAGCGCCCGGTGTTCCGCTCGGGCGATCTCTCGGTCGATCTCGTCCGCCGCATCGTCAAGGTCGGTGAGCGTGACGTCAAGCTGTCGCCGAAGGAATACGACCTCCTGCGCGTGCTGGTGCAGCACGCCGGCAAGGTGCTGACTCACCGTTTTCTGCTGAGGGAACTGTGGGACGAGCTGACCGACGCGCAATATCTGCGCGTCTATGTCCGCCAGCTCCGCCAGAAGATCGAAGCCGATCCGGAGCGGCCGCAATATGTACTGACGGAAACGGGGATCGGGTACCGGTTGAAGGCGGGGGATTGATCCCGAAGATCCGTAGGATGGGTAGAGCGAAGCGAAACCCATCATGACTCAGCGCCCGGCGACGCGTGATGGGTTTCGCTTCGCTCTACCCATCCTACAATAGTCCGTCGATGACGGTGCAAATCAGCCCCGTAGGGTGGGCAAAGGCTAAGCACTGTGCCCACCATTCTCCCGATTTCGATCAAGGTGGTGGGCGCGCTTCGCTTTGCCCACCTTACGAGATCGAGCGCGGGGCGAGCGGTTTCCTCAGCCCGCCTTCCTGTGCCGTGCCGTCGACCGGTGCGTCTTCTTCGCCGCTCGTTGCCGCCCGGTCGCGCGGCGCGCATGGGACTTCGCCGCGGTCTTTTTCCCGCCGCGTCCCTTCAGGCTCTGCTTCAGCGCGTCCATCAGGCTGACGACATTGCTCGGCCGCTCCTCGGGTTCGGGCAACTCGATCTTCTTGCCACTGGCCTTGCGCTTCACCAGCGCCTTCAGCGCGTTTTCGTACTCGTCCTTGAACTTGCCGGGGTCGAAATGCGAGGCCTTGGTATGGAGGATGTGGCCGGCGAGCTCGACCATGTCCTTAGTGATCTTCGGGCTCTTGATGTCTCCGAAGAACTCGCCCTCGTCGCGCAGCTCGTAAGGAAAGCGCAGCGTGGTGCCGAGCAGGCCCTTGCCGAGCGGCTCGATCGCCATGATGTGTTCGCGATTGGTGAGCACGATCTTGGCGAGCGCCACGCGCTCCTGGTCCTTCATGGCGTCGCGGATCACCGCGAACGCGTCGACCGCGGCCTTGCCGTCGGGCGCGATGTAATAGGGATGGTTGAGATAGCGCTGGTCGATCTCCTCGCTCGGCACGAAGCTCTCGATGTCGATGGTGTGGTTGCTCTCGATCTGGACCGCTTCGAGCTCCTCCGGTTCGATCTCGACATATTTGCCCTTGCGCAGCTCGTAGCCGCGGCCCTTCTGGTCGCTCTCGACGACATCGCCGGTTTCGGCATCGATCATCTGCTGCTTGAGCCGGTTCCCGGTCTCGCGATTGATCAGGTGAAATCGCGTCTTCTCCGCTGCCGTCGTCGCCGGATAAAGCACGACCGGGCAACTGACCAGCGACAGCTTCAACGTTCCCTTCCAATAGGCACGCGGGGCCATTCCATTCTCCAGCGTTTTCAGTGGGTTTTGGAACCCCAACCCTCCCATCGGGTTTTGGTTCCGGGCGGGACTTTGGCCGTGATAGGCTTGAATGTCGAAAGAGAAGCGGGACCGGTCGTGCTGCAAAAACTCTCCACTTACCGACAGAAGCGTGATTTCGAGAAGACGCCAGAGCCATCGGGCAAGACCGCAGTGGCGTCATCGAAGCAGCGGCGCTTCGTGATTCAGAAGCACGATGCGAGCCGGCTGCACTACGATCTCAGGCTCGAATTTGACGGCGTGTTCAAGTCCTGGGCCGTGACCAAAGGGCCCTCACTCGATCCGCACGACAAGCGGCTGGCGGTCGAGGTGGAAGACCATCCGCTCGACTATGGCGATTTCGAAGGCACGATTCCGGAAGGGCAGTATGGCGGCGGCACGGTGATGCTGTGGGACCGCGGCACCTGGGAATCGGAAGACGCCGAGCGCGGATTCAAGAAAGGCGATTTGAAGTTCACCCTGCATGGCGAGAAGCTGCACGGAAGCTGGGTGCTGGTGCGCATGCGCAACGACCGCACCGGCGGCAAGCGCACCAACTGGCTCCTGATCAAGCATCGCGACGAATTTGTCCGCGAGGGCGCGGACAACGACATTCTCGACGAGGACAGATCGGTCGCCTCCGGCCGTGCGATGGAGCAGATCGCCGAAGGCAAGGGCCGCGCGCCGAAACCGTTCATGCTGGCGAAAGGTGCCAAGACCAAGGCCGATGCGGTCTGGCAATCCAATCGCGCGGAGGAGACGAAAGGGCACACGGTCAAGCCGGCCCCGCGCACGGCATTGAAGGCCGGCAAGTCGGCGAGGAAGAAGGCCACGACCGCGACGACTGCCAAGAAGGTGTCGGAGATGCCGGACTTCGTCGGGCCGCAGCTCTGTACGCTGGTCGAGCGGCCGCCGGCTGGCGAGGGCTGGTGCCACGAGATCAAGTTCGACGGCTATCGCGTGCAGCTCCGGGTCGAGGACAGAGAGGCGACGCTCAAGACGCGCAAGGGTCTCGATTGGACCGGGAAGTTCGCGGCAATCGCGAAAGAGGCGGGGTCGCTGCCGGACGTGACGATCGACGGCGAAATCGTCGCGCTCGACCACAACGGCGCGCCGAACTTCTCCTCGCTGCAGGCCGCATTGTCCGATGGCAAGACCGACGAACTGATCTTCTTTGCCTTTGACCTCCTGTTCGCGGAAGGCCAGGATTACCGCCGACTGCCGCTCGGAGAGCGTAAGGCGCAACTCAAGAAGCTGCTGGAAGCGCGCAAGCGGAAGTCCACGCAGATCCGCTATGTCGAGCATTTCGAAAGCGGCGGCGATGCGGTGCTGCAATCGGCCTGCAAGCTCGAGCTCGAAGGTGTGGTGTCGAAGAAGCTGGATGCGCCGTATCGTTCGGGGCGTACCGAGAGCTGGGTCAAATCGAAATGTCGCGCCGGCCACGAAGTGGTGATCGGCGGCTACAAGACCACCAATGGCAAGTTCCGCTCTCTGATGGCGGGCGTTCGTCGCGGCGACCATCTCGTCTTCGTCGGCATGGTCGGCACCGGCTTCGGCGCCGACAAGGTCAAACGCATCATGCCGTCGTTGAAGGCGATGGCGGCCAAGGAGAGTCCTTTCGGCGGCAAGAACGCGCCGAAGAAAGCCAAAGAGGTGCACTGGCTGAAGCCGGAGCTGGTCGCGGAGATCGAGTTCGCCGGCTTCACCGCCGACGGCAATATCCGCCAGGCCGCGTTCAAGGGCTTGCGGCAGGACAAGCCCGCCAAGGAGGTTGAGGCGGAAACGCCCGTCGATACCCAGCTCGCCGAGCCCACAGCCAGCAAGCGCGTGGCGAAGACGGCCAAGCGATCGAAGGACGCCGGCACGGCCGAGGTGATGGGCGTCGTCATTTCCAAGCCGGACAAGGAGCTGTGGCCGGATGGCGGTGATGGCGAGGGCGTGACGAAGCTCGATCTCGCCCGCTATTTCGAGGCGGTCGGGACCTGGATGATCGAACATCTGAAGGGCCGCCCGTGCTCGATCGTGCGTGCGCCCGACGGCATCGGTGGCGAGACGTTCTTCCAGCGTCATGCCATGCAGGGCACCTCGAATTTGCTCGAGCTGGCCAAGGTCTCGGGCGATCGTAAACCCTATTTGCAGATCGATCGCGTCGAAGGGCTGGCCGCCGTTGCGCAGATTGGCGGCGTCGAGCTGCATCCATGGAATTGCGCGCCAAACGCCTATGACACGCCGGGCCGGCTGGTGTTCGATCTCGATCCGGCGCCGGATGTCGAGTTCGCCGACGTCGTGAAGGCGGCCAGGGAGATGCGGCAGCGGCTGACCGACATCGGCATGGAGAGCTTCTGCAAGACCACGGGCGGCAAGGGTCTGCACGTCGTCGTGCCGCTGCGCCACGGCGCACGCGACAAGGTGGACTGGAAGGAGGCCAAGGCCTTCGCTCAGGGCGTCTGCCAGTGGATGGCCGATGACGATCCAGAGCGCTATCTGCTCAACATGTCGAAAAAGCTGCGCAAGGGAAAGATCTTCCTGGACTATCTGCGCAACGACCGCATGTCGACGGCGGTGGCGCCGTTATCGCCGCGGGCGCGCGCCGGCGCCACGGTCTCGATGCCGGTAACCTGGGCGCAGGTAAAGAGCGATCTCGATCCAAAGCGCTATACGCTGCGAACCGGGCCGGGCTTGCTGGCGCGATCGAAGGCATGGGAGGGTTATGATGATGCCGCCGCGTCGATCAAGGCGGCGATCAAGAAGCTCGCGGGGAAAACGAAGTAGATGCTTGCTACGGGCGCAACTCCCGTAGGGTGGGCAAAGCGAAGCGTGCCCACCGTCTTCTCGTTGCGGCGAGGAAGGTGGGCACGGCGCAAGAGCGCCTTTGCCCACCCTACGAAATCCTCGCTGTCTGGCTAGATCCTTCCCATCAGCAGCAGGATCAGCAGGATGACGATGACGAGCCCGAGGCCGCCGCCGCCGTAATAGCCGGTGCCATAGAACGGGCCGCCGCCGATGCCGCTGAAGCCGCCAAGCAGGGCGATGACCAGAATGATCAGAATGATCGTACCGATTGACATGCGAATCTCCTCCAGCCCTTTGTTGAAAGGGTCGTTTGCACCTGTCCCTTGGTGCAAGGGCAACTTGCCGCAGGTTTTAAAGTTCCGTCCATGGAAACACCGGTTGCAGGACCAAACCTGCATGGAACATTTGGCGTTTCGGCCGGCATGACTATGTGAGAATCAATCCACGAGGCACGGCCATGTCAGCACCGCTTGTCGTCTCCATTCCTCATCGTCTTGGCCGCGAGGAGGCGGTGCGCCGGCTCAAGACCGGGCTCGGTCGCGCGGCCGCCAGCATTCCCGTGATGCAGGTCGAGGAGGAGCGCTGGACCGGCGACAGTATGGCCTTTCGCATCCGCGCGCTCGGACAGGTCGCGACGGGGCAGGTCGATGTCGCCGACGATCACGTGAAGGTCGAGGTGGTGCTGCCCTGGCTGTTGCAGCGCTTTGCCGAGATGGCGCAGGCCACGATCAGGAAGCGTGGTCAGTTGCTGCTGACCAAGGACCAGGGAAAGTAATTTCAGGCGCGCACGCGCGGCCGCGCGGGCCGGATGGCATTTGCCGTGCGAGCCTCGATGACGGAAGCGGGGAAATCACGGAAGGCCTGCGAGACCGGCAGTTCGTTGCCTGCAAAGCCCGCCGCAGCGTAGCCGGTGATGTCGACGGTTGCGTCGAATCCGTCGAGCGTGGGCCACTCTCGCCCGGCTTGCGTGAACGGCGCGAACTGACGCCCGACCACCACGATCGCGGCAGCGCGGCCGTGGCGGCGAGCGAAGGCAATGACATGGTCGGCATGTGCGCCGCGCACCGCCAGCGGCTCATAGTCGCCTTGAGCGAAAACGTCGGCGAGCTCATTGCGCAGCTTGAGGAGACGCCTTGTCCAGGCCAGTTTGATCAGGCCGTCCGGCCAGCTCTTGATCAGGCCACGCCAGTCCGGATCGTCCAGCGAGCCCAGCGCCCCCTGCCGCGCGGCAAAGTCGACCGGGCGACGGTTGTCGGGATCGACCAGCGACAGGTCCCAGAATTCGGTGCCCTGATAGAAGTCGGGCACGCCGGGCAGCGTCGCCTTCAGGGTGAGCTGGCTCAGAGAGTTCAACATGCCGAGCAGTGCGAGGCGGCGGGCCAGCGTTTGCAGCGCCTCCAGGAATTCGGCTGACAGCGCGGGGTCGAGGATCTTGTCGACGAAGCTCTTCACGCCGTTCTCGTAGGCCTCGTGCGGATTGAGCCAGCTGGTCTCTTCCTTGCCCTCCCGCGCGGCTTTCAGCGCATAGGCCTGGATGCGCTCGACGAAGCCGGCATCGACCGGCGTCTGCAGCGGCCAGGCCCCGAGCAGCGTCTGGTAGAGCATGTATTCGAACGTCGCCGATGGCGCGCGTAGATTGCCGTGGAGCGCGAGGTGCGGTGCGTTCGACACCTTCCAGCGCGAAACCGCGCTGGTCCATTCGCCGGGAATTTCGCTGAGCGCCGCGATCCGTGCGCGGGCATCCTCGCCGCGCTTGGTGTCATGCGTGGCGGTCGCCGTCATTCCCTGCGGCCATTCCCTGGCGCGGGCCTGCATGGCCTCGTGGAAAGCGGGAATGGTGAGGCCGGTGCTAGCGGGATCGCCGCCGACTTCGTTCAGGGCGAGCAGCCGGTGGAACTGATAGAACGCGGTGTCCTCCAGCGACTTCGCCATCACCGGCCCGGTGAATTGCTGCACCTTCAGCGCGAAGCGGCGCACGCGCGGGACACTATGTGGCGGACGACCGGGCTTGAGCAGGTCCATGGTCAGCGCGTCGCGCAGGAAATCGAAGATGCCTTCGTCCGCGGCGAACCATTCCGAACGGGCGCGCGCGATGGTGTCGTCGATCAGCTTGCGGTCGGGGGCCGTCGGGCCGCTGTTGGTCAGATAGGTGCGGTACACCGGGAAGTGCAGCACATAGAGTTCCAGCGCCTGCCGCAGGCTGTCGGCGGAGAAATCGCGGGTCGAGTAATGCCCATTGGCGATGCGCGCGAGCAGGCGCGTCAGCACGGTGAATTCGCTGGTGAGCAGCGTCTCCAGCACACGCCGCTTGGCGTCCTTGACGTAAGGCGCAAGCCGCGGCGGCCGGTTGCTGATCTGCCGCCAGGTCTCGTCCAGCGCCGCCAGCCCCTTGGCGTCGACCAGCACCTGGGTAATGACGTTCATCCATTCATAGCCGGTGGTGCCCTGAACGCCGGCGAAGTGCGGCAGGCGTTCGTGCTCGCACAGGATCTTCTCGATCACCGTGTAGAACGGCTTGGTGTTGCCTTGCGCGTCGCGCACCAGCCGGCGCAGGCGCTGGCAATATTGGGCGGGATCGCGCAGGCCGTCGATGTGATCGAGCCGAATTCCCTGCAATTTGCCGTCGACGATGAGCTGCTTCACCAGCCGGTGCGTGGCGGCAAAGGTGCTCGCGTCCTCGACGCGCAGACCTGCGAGCCCGTTGACGTCGAAGAAGCGGCGATAATTGATGTCGCTGGAGGCGAGCCGCCAATGCCCGAGCTTGTAATGCTGGCGCTCCAGCAGGTGATGCAGCGCCAGCGTCTGCGCGGGGCGATCCTTGGCGGCGCGATAGGCGGCAAGTCCGCGTGCGGTGATCTCCGCGGCACCCACGATCTCCCTGAGTTCGGTCTTGAACGCGGGGGCTTCCTTGCGGTTGGGGCGGCGCAGTCCGGTGTATCGCGCCGCGAGCGAGAGCAGGCTTTTACCGGCCTCCGTCTCGGCGGCATCTGCTTCCTTCACGATCATGCGCAGCATCTCGCCATAGCGCTCCGGCGCGATGGGTAAGCGATGCTCGAAATACCAGGCGGAGAAGCTTCCCTGATCCGGATCGTAGCGCAGCTCGATGTCGCCGCGCTCGAGCGCCTCGCCGTAGGATGCCCCCAGGATCGGCAGCAGCACGCCGCCGCGGGCGCGGTAGGCGAGCTGATCCCAGTCGATGTCGAAGGAGACCGCGTGCGGCGAAGCCTGGCCCCATTCCAGCACGTCCAGCCACCAGGGATTGTCGGCAAAATGAACGCCGACATGGTTGGGCACGAAGTCGATGATGAGGCCGAGGTCGTTCTGCCTAAGAGCCTCGCTCAGCCGTGCGAAGCCGGCCTCGCCGCCGAGCTCCGGATTGAACTGGCCGTGATCGACGGTGTCGTAGCCGTGGGTCGAGCCCTTGCGGGCCTTCATCACCGGCGAGGCGTAGAGATGGGTGATCCCCAGCGCCTTGAGGTAAGGAACGACCGAAGTTGCCTTGTCGAAGTCGAAATCCGCGGTGAGCTGAAGCCGGTAGGTCGCGAGAGGAATGGCGGGAGGCATGTCAACCTCCGAGGCGCCAGACCACCGACCAGGGCGGGAGCCGCTCGCTGGCTCCGCCGCCCCAGATCGGCGTGCCCGCGCTGACATCGGACGTGATCTCCTGGTCCGACAGATTGGCGGTCAGGCGCAACGTCACGCCGTCCCCCATGTGCCAATGCGCAGTGAGCAGGCCGTTGTCGGCAGCGTCGGCGTCGCCGAAAGCCGCCCCCTTCAGCCGCGGCATGATCTCCTTGCGGCGGACTGCGAGCAGTTGCCGCACCAAGGCGAGCCGTGCGTCCTGCTCCGCTGTGCGGCCGGTCCAGTCGAGCACGGCCGATTGCAGCGTGGCCGGATCGAGCGGGTCGGGCACCTCATTGCCGTATTTTTCGTAGGCCCAGGCATATTCCTGCTTGCGGCCCTTGCGGACGGCGTCGGCCAGTTCGCCCTGGAAATCGCAGAAGAACGGGAAGGGCACCGTCGAGCCCCATTCCTCGCCCTGAAACAGCATCGGCACCATCGGCGCGAGCAGGGTCACCGCGAGCGCGGCTTCGATCTGCTGCGGCAATGCCAGGCTCTCGAGCCGATCGCCGAGCGGACGGTTGCCGATCTGATCGTGGTTCTGCAGGAAATTGACGAAGGTCGCCGGCGGCAGCTCGCCGCTCGGCTCGCCGCGCGGTTTCTTGCCCCAGAACTCCGAAACCTCGCCCTGATAGACGAAGCCCGAGGCGAGTGCGCGCGCGAGGTCCATACGCGGCGTCTGGTAGTCGGCATAGTAGCCGGCAAGCTCACCCGTCAGCATCACGTGCCAGACGTGGTGATAGTCGTCGTTCCACTGCGCGCGATACTTGCCGCTTGGTGGATTCTGCGCGGCATCGAGCAGGCTGGCGCGATTGTCGCCATTCTCCAGCACGAGATGGATGTGCCGCCCCGTCGCCTTGGCGAGCTCGCCGGCGGCGACGCTGAGGTCCTGCAGCATCGACTGCTCGCCCGGCACCAACATGATGTGATTGGCGGCATCCAGCCTCAGGCCGTCGAAACGGTAGTCGCTGAGCCAGGACAGGGCATTCTCGACTGCGAACGCGCGCACCTGCGGCACGCGATAGTCGATCGCGCTGCCCCAGGGCGTGTGTGCGTCGGTGAAGAAGGCCGGCGCATAACGGCCGAGATAATTCCCCTCGGGGCCGAAATGATTGTAGACGACGTCGAGGAACACCATCAGGCCGCGCAGATGCGCCTCGTCGATCAGTGTCTTGAGGTCTTCGGGGCGGCCATAGGCGCTGTCGGGCGCATACCATAGCACGCCGTCATAGCCCCAGCCGCGGCGTCCTGCGAAATCGGCCAGCGGCATCAGTTCGAGCGCCGTGATGCCGGTTGCGGCGAGATGATCGAGCTTGTCGATCATGGCGCGGTAAGAGCCTGCAGCGGTGAAGGTGCCGACATGGGTCTCGATCAGCACCGTCTCTTCCCAGGGACGACCGCGCCAATCGCGCGCACGCCATGAAAAGGCATCGTGATCGATCACCTCGCTTGGGCCGAACACATCCTCGGGCTGGAAGGGCGATGCCGGATCTGGCACGTCGATCTCGTCGTCGATCCTGAACTTGTAGCGACTGCCCACGGGAAGGCCGACGATATCGGCGACATACCAGCCATCCTGGCGACGCTGCATCGCGTGTCTTCGGTCGAGCAGGAGATCGACGCGCCGCGCCGCGGGCGCCCACAGACGGAACGAGACGCCGTCCTTCGTCGGCTTCGCCCCGAAGGATGGCCTCATAGCGCCCCCGCGAAGGCGAGCACGGAGCGCGGCGGCGCCTTGCTGTCGCTTCCGGGCTGGAAGTCGGCCGTGTTCAGCTTGGCATCGGTCGTGTTCAGGATCTGCTGCCAGCTCTTGTATTCGGTCATTTTGGGCAATTTGAATGCGATCTCTTCGGGGGCGGCGTTCAGAACGATAAAGATCGCGGCGCTGCCCGGTTCCATCGGCCCCATCACATACGAGAGGAACCTGCCTTCCGGGAATTTCCAGTCGTTCTCCGTCATCTCGTCGCCAGCCGGGGTCAGCCACAGCGCGCCGTAAGAGATGCCGTCCTTGGGGCGGCCGTCGAGCCAGCGATGGCTGCGAAGTTGCGAGAACCGGCGGCGGATGTCGGCGAGTTGGGCGACGAAATCGACCATGTCGTCGCCCTCCTTGCCGAGATTGTCCCAGCCGACCCAGCCGATCTCATTGTCCTGGCAATAGGCGTTGTTGTTGCCGGATTGCGAATTGCCGACCTCATCGCCGGCGAGGATCAGCGGAATGCCCTGCGCGAGCATCAGACAGGCCAGCACGTTCTTGCGAAGCTGGCGGCGCAGGCCAATGATATCGGGATCGTCGGTCGGACCCTCGACACCGCAATTGTTGCTGTGGTTGTCGTTGGAGCCGTCGCGATTGTCCTCGCCGTTGGCCTCGTTGTGCTTCTCGTTGTAGCTGAAGAGGTCGGCGAGCGTGAAGCCGTCGTGGACGGTGATGTGGTTGATGCTGGCGCGCGGCCGCCGTCCGTCATGGTTGAACAGGTCGGAGGACGCCGTCATGCGGCTTGAGATGTCGCCGATCAGGCTGCCTTCGCCGCTCCAGTAGCGACGCATGGCGCTGCGATAGCGATCGTTCCATTCCGACCATTGCGAGGGGAATGCGCCGACCTGGTAACCGCCGAGGCCGAGGTCCCAGGGCTCGGCGACGAGCTTGACGGTCGCCAGCACCGGATCCTGCCGGATCGCGGTCAGGAACGAGATGCCGCGATCAAAGCCGTTCGGCCCGCGCGCGAGCGTGGTGGCGAGGTCGAAGCGGAAGCCGTCGACGTGGCAGACCTCGACCCAGTATCGCAACGAATCCATCACCATCTGCAGCACGCGCGGATGGGTGAGGTTCACCGACGAGCCGCAGCCGGTGAAGTCGTCGTAATAGCGCGGGTTCTCGCGGTTCAGCCAGTAATAGGAGGCGTTGTCGATGCCGCGGTAGCACAGCGTCGGGCCGAGATGATTGCCCTCGGCGGTGTGATTGTAGACGACGTCGAGCATCACCTCGATGCCGGCATCGTGCAGGCGCGCCACCGTGGTGCGGAAGGAGTCGAGCGCGTTGTCCTGGGCGTAGCGCGGCTCGGGGGCGAAGAAGGATAGCGTGTTGTAGCCCCAGTAATTGACGAGCTTCTTCTCCACCAGGATGCGGTCGTCGACGAAGCTGTGCACCGGAAGCAGTTCAACCGTGGTGACGCCGAGCTTCTTCAGGTGCTCGATCATCGCCGGCGAGGACAGGCCGCCATAGGTGCCACGCAGGTTCGGCGGCACGTCGTCGCGCTTCTGCGTCAGACCCTTGACGTGAGCCTCGTAGATGACGGTGTCTTCCCAGGCGATGTTGGGACGGATCTCGCGGCGGCCCCAGTTGAAGGTCTCGTCGACCACGACGGCCTTGGGCATGCCGCGCGCGTTGTCGCGGCGGTCGAAGGAGAGATCCTCGCGCGCGCTCCCGGTGCGGTAGGCAAAATGCGCGTCGCTCCAGACCAGGCGCCCCGAGAGTCGCTTGGCATAGGGGTCGAGCAGCAGCTTGTTGGCGTTGAAGCGGTGGCCGTGCTCGGGCTCATAGGGACCGTGCACGCGATAGCCGTAGAGCTGGCCGGGCGAGACGTCGTTGAGATAGCCATGCCAGACGTCCTCGGTTCTTTCGGGCAATTCGATGCGCTCGAGCTCGCGACGGCCCTGGCTGTCGAACAGGCAGAGCTCGACCTTCTGTGCGTTGGCGGAGAACAGCGCGAAATTGGTGCCGCGTCCGTCCCAGCTTGCGCCGAGGCGTGCGGGCGATCCAGCAGTCAGGCGCATGTGTCAGCTTTCCGGAACGAGGAAGATCGCAGCGAGCGGCGGAATGGTGAGGCGAAGCTCGGGCGTCTTGCCGTCAACGGCATGAACCTCGCCGATGTTCCCGACATTGCTGCCGCCATAATGAGCGGAGTCCGAGTTGAATACCTCTTTCCACTTGCTCGCAAAGGGCACGCGAACGCGATAGTTCTGATAAACATTGGGCGAGAAGTTGGTGATGACGAGACACCGCGCGTGCTCGTCAAATCCCTTGCGCAGCCAAGCGAACACGTTGCGGTTGGCATCGTCCGTGATCAGCCATTCGAAGCCGGCCTGGTCGCAGTCCATCTGGTGCAGCGCCGGCACCGCGCGATAGAGCCGGTTGAGGTCCCGGATCAGCGCCTGGATGCCGGAATGGTATTTGTACTCGAGCAGGTGCCAGTCGAGGGATTGGTCGTGGTTCCATTCGCGGCTCTGCGCGATTTCGGCGCCCATGAACAACAGCTTCTTGCCGGGATGGCCGAACATGAAGCTGTAATAGGCGCGCAAATTCGCAAAGCGCTGCCACTCGTCCCCGGGCATGCGGCCGAGGATCGATCGCTTGCCGTGCACGACCTCGTCATGCGAGAGCGGCAGGATGAAGTTCTCCGAGAAGGCGTAGTGCAGACCGAACAGGATGTCGCCGTGATGGTGCTTGCGGTGGATGGGATCCTTGCTGATGTAGTTCAGCGTGTCGTGCATCCAGCCCATGTTCCACTTGTAGCCGAAGCCGAGCCCGCCGAATTCGACCGGGCGCGAGACCTGCGGCCAGGCGGTAGATTCTTCCGCAGCCGTGGTGGCCTGCGGGAATCGGGCGAACAATTCCGTGTTGAAGCGCCGCAGGAAGTTGATCGCCTCGATGTTCTCGCGGCCGCCATACTGGTTCGGGACCCAGGCGCCCGGCGGGCGGCTGTAGTCGAGATAGAGCATGGATGCGACCGCATCGACGCGCAGCCCGTCGATCGCGTAGCGCTCCAGCCAGAACAGCGCGTTCGACACCAGGAAGTTCGTCACTTCGGTGCGGCCGTAATTGTAGATCAGCGTGCCCCAGTCGAGGTGGCGCCCCTGCAGTGGATTGGCGTGCTCGTAGAGCGCGGTGCCGTCAAAGCTGCCGAGCCCGTGCGGATCGTCCGGGAAGTGACCAGGCACCCAGTCGAGCAGCACGCCGACGCCTTCGCGGTGGCAGGCGTCGATGAGGGCGGCAAAATCTTCCGGCGTGCCGAAGCGGCTGGTCGGGGCATAGAGGCCGGTCGGCTGATAGCCCCAGGACCCGTCGAACGGATGCTCGCTCACTGGGAGGAATTCGAGATGGGTAAAACCCATGTCGCGGGCGTAGGCCGGCAGCTGCTCGGCCAGCTCGCGGTAGGTCAGCCATTCATCGCCGTTCTTGCGGCGCCATGAGCCGAGATGAACCTCGTAGATCGACATCGGCGCCGACAGCGCATTGATGCCATCGGGTGCCGGGCGCGGCCGTGGCAGATGCGCCTCGTCGAACACGATGGAGGCCGTCTTCGGCCGTACCTCGCTGGCGAACGCCATGGGATCGGACTTCAACGGCAGCAGATGGCCATGCGGCCCGATGATTTCGAACTTGTAATGATCGCCAGCCTTGGCATGCGGGATGAACAATTCCCAATAGCCGGCGCCGCGCACCCGCATGGGATGGCGCCGCCCGTCCCAGAAATTGAAATCGCCGACCACGGACACGCGCCGCGCATTTGGCGCCAGCACGACGAAGCCGATGCCGTCGATGCCTTCATGCCGCATCGGATGGGCGCCGAGCTTGTCGTAGAGGCGCTGGTGGGTGCCTTCGCCGAGCAGATAGAGATCGAAATCGGTCAGGATCGGCGGAAAGCGATAGGCATCCTCGAACTCGACGACGTTGCCGCCGAATTTTGCGCGCAGCTGATAGTGCTTCGAGCCGTTGGGCAGGGCACCGATGAAGAGGCCTGCATCGTGCACGCGGTCGAGCGAGGCGACCTCGCCCTGTTCGCCGACCGCCTCGACATTGGAGGCCTCGGGCAGAAACGCGCGCACCACGCTTCTACCGCCCTCAGGGTGCAGCCCGAGATAGTGGAAGGGGTCGGAGTGGCGGCCCTCGATGATCGCATAGGCTTCGGCAGGCAGTTTAGGCATGGGCTTCGCTCTCGGTACTGGACAGAATGCGAAGCAGTCCGGTCAGCGGCGCATGGAGCCCCTCAGGCCGGTGGGACAGCTCGTACTCTACGTCATGGAAGGCCTGATCAAGCAGGAAAAATCTTAACAGGCCTTCCGCGGACTGCCGGTTCTCCGGCCACAGCTGCCGATCGGTCATGGCGTCGCGATAGGCGGACAGGAAGGTTGCGGCGGCGCGCTCGCGCCATTCGTCGAGCGCAGCCGTGAGCCGGCCTTGCTCGTCGGAGGCACCCGTGAGCGCGCGGCTCAGCGCCGCGTT
>NZ_JALBHA010000539.1:0-4085 GCF_023006445.1 Bradyrhizobium sp. SHOUNA76 | reverse complement strand
CTGCACAGCCGCCTCGACACCCACGCGCGGCGCGGTGCCGAGCACGGTGACGCGGTAGTCGTCCGGCTGCTCCTCGAACAGGGCGAAGCAGGGCGCGGACACCACGGCCGCACGGATGTGCTCGGTTGCGAGCAGGCGAGCGGCTTCCAGCGCGATCGAGACTTCCGAGCCGGTTGCGATGAGCGTCACGTCACGGCCGCCGTCCGGCGAGACGACGAGATAAGCGCCGCTTGCGACACGGTTTCTGCCGCGGGCATCGCTGCGGAAGGTCGGCAACGCCTGACGCGACAGGCACAGCACGGAGGGACGATCTTCGGAGTTGAGCGCGCAATCCCAGGCTTCCAGCGTCTCGACCGCGTCGGCGGGGCGGAACACGAGCAAGTTCGGAATGACGCGTAGCGCCGCGAGATGCTCGACCGGCTGATGCGTCGGCCCGTCCTCGCCGAGACCGATGGAGTCATGGGTCATGACATGGATGACGCGCAGCCGCATCAGGGCCGCAAGGCGGATCGCCGGCCGGCTGTAGTCGGAGAAGGCGAGGAACGTGCCGCCATAGGGAATGAACCCACCGTGCAGCGCGAGGCCGTTCATCGCGGCGGCCATGCCGTGCTCTCGAATGCCGTAGTGGATGTAGTCGCCGGTGAACGCTCCGCGCGTGACGGGGACTTGCGCCTTGGCGTGCGTGAGGTTCGAATGCGTCAGGTCCGCGGAGCCGCCGACGAGGCCCGCAATCGTCCCGGCGATGCCGTCGAGCACCTGTTGCGAAGCCTGCCTTGTCGCGAGCTTCGGACGTTCGGATGCGAAGCGTTCGCGCAACTTCGCCGCGGCCAGCGCATAGGCACCCGGCAGGGTAACCGCCTTGCCTTCGACGAACATGTCGCGCTGCTCGGGCGTTGCGCCTTCGTAGCGATCGAGCCAGGCGAGCCGATCCACCTGCCCGCGCTGTCCGATCATTCGCCATGCCTTCAGGATCGGCATCGGCACCACGAAGGGCTGATAATCCCAACCGAGCGTACGACGAGCCGCCGCGGTCTGCTCGGTGCCGAGCGGCGCGCCATGCGCCTTCTCGGTGCCCTGTCTGTCAGGCGCGCCGTAGCCGATGATGGTGCGGCAGGCGATCAGCGACGGTTTTGCGCTCTCCCGCTCTTCTGCGATCGCCTGCGCGATCGCTTCGGGATCGTGTCCGTCGATGCTGCGCACAGACCAGCCGGAGGCAGCGAAACGCGCGAGTTGGTCGTCGGACGTCGCCAGCGAGGTCGGCCCGTCGATGGAAATCCCGTTGTCGTCGAACAGGACGATCAGACGGCCGAGCTGCAGATGGCCCGCGAGCGAGATCGCTTCCTGGCTGAGACCCTCCATCAGGCAGCCGTCGCCGGCGATCACATAGGTGAAGTGATCGACGAGGCCGTCGCCATGCCGCGCATTGCCCATCCGCTCCGCAAGCGCCATGCCGACGGCCGTGGCAATCCCCTGCCCGAGCGGACCGGTTGTGGTCTCGACACCTGGCGTATGGCCATATTCCGGGTGTCCCGGCGTCTTCGAGCCCCATTGCCGGAAGGCCTTGATGTCGTCGAGGCTGACGTCGCCGCCGGTCAGATGCAGCAGCGCATAGAGCAGCATCGAGCCATGGCCCGCCGACAGCACGAAGCGATCGCGGTCCGGCCAGTTCGGATGCGCCGAGTCGAATTTCAGGAAGCGCGAGAACAGCACAGTCGCGACATCGGCCATTCCCATGGGCAGACCCGGGTGGCCCGACTGCGACGTTTCGATGGCATCGACCGCGAGGAAGCGGACGGCGTTGGCGAGATCATTGTGCGTGACCGCATTGAGGTCGGCTTCGGCATGAACCGAGATGTTCATCGGATCCTCCCATTGTTGTCGTTGTGGCACGTCATCACTTCATGCTCCGCTTGCGCTCGATGAGCTGCATGATCAGCGGCGTCAGGATCAGCTGCATCGCGAGATCGAGTTTCGCGCCGGGGCAGACGATCGAATTCGCGCGCGACATCCAGCTTTGCGGCAGCATCGAGAGCAGATAGGGGAGGTCGATGCCGCGCGGATTCTTGAAGCGGATCACCACCATCGATTCGTCCGGCGTCGGGATCCAGCGGGCGATGAACGGATTGGAGGTGTCCACCGTCGGCACGCGCTGGAAGTTGATGTCGGTTTCGGTGAATTGCGGGCAGATGTAGTGGATGTAATCAGGCATCCGCCGCAGGATGGTGTCGGTGACCGCCTCGGTCGAGTATCCGCGCGCGCTGCGATCGCGGTGCAGCTTCTGGATCCATTCGAGATTGATGACCGGAACGACGCCGATCTTCAGGTCGGCATAGCGCGCGACATTGACCTTGTCGGTGACGACGGCGCCGTGCAGGCCCTCGTAGAACAACAGGTCCGAATTCTCCGGCAACCGCTTCCAATCGGTGAAGGTGCCGGGCGCCGCGCCATGCAGCGCGGACTCCTCGGCATCATGCACGTAATGCCGCGTCGTCGCCGTGCCGGTCTCGCCATAGTCGCGGAACGCGCGCTCCAGTTCCTCGAACAGATTGGTCTCGGGGCTGAAATGGCTGAAATGCTTGTTGCCGCGATCGGCCTCCTTCGCCATCTGCGCACGCATCTCGGCGCGGTCGTAGCGATGGAAGGCGTCACCCTCGATGTAGGCGGCGTTGACCTTCTCGCGGAAAAATATCTGCTCGAACGTCTTCTTGACCGAGGTGGTGCCGGCGCCGGAGGAGCCGGTGATGGAGATGATGGGGTGCTTCCTGGACATGGGACGCCTCGCTCAGAGCCGGAAGAATCCGCGACGCGCGAACAGCGGCGCGGAGACGCTGGCGACCAGCAGCGGATCGCAATGCAGCTCCTCGACGCGGCGCACCTCGTTGCTCGAGCCCATGATCAGCGGCACGCGCTGATGCAGGCTCTGCGCCGAGAGGTCGAGGATGCGCTCGCGTCCCGTGGTGGCGGAGCCGCCGGCCTGCTCGATGATCATCGCCATCGGATGCGCTTCGTAGACGAGGCGCAGGCGGCCGTCGCCGTAGCCGGGACGCGCGTCCGAGGGATAGAGGAAGACGCCGCCGCGGGTGAGGATGCGATAGGCCTCGGCGACCAGCGAGCCGACCCAACGCATGTTGAAATTGTGGTTGGCGGGCCCTTCGACGCCGGCGAGGCACTCGTCGACGAATGCGCGCACCGGCGAATCCCAGTGCCGGCGGTTCGACGCGTTGATCGCGAACTCCTCGCAGGTCTCGGCGATCTGCGCGCCGGCGCGCGCGAGGCGGAAGCAGCCCGCCTTGCGATCGAGCGTGAAGATGTCGACGCCCTCGCCGAGGGTCAGCACCAGGGAGGTCTGCGGACCGTAGGTGACAAAGCCCGCCGCAAGCTGCGCCGAGCCGCGCTGATGGAAGGCGAGCGCGAGGTCGTCCGGGGCGGGCAGGATCGAGAAGATCGTGCCGACGGTCATGTTGATATCGATGTTGGAGGAGCCGTCGAGCGGATCGATCGCGATACAGATCTTGGCCTCGCGATCGCCGATCTGGGCCTCGCGCATCTCTTCCGAGGCGAGCGCTGCGACCGGCACCTTGCTGAGGCAGCGGCGCAGGATCGCATCGGCCTGGACGTCGAGGTCGCGCTGGACGTCGCCGTCGCTGTTGCGCCCCGTCGTCAGGCCGGAGGCGTCCGCGAGATCTCCGGTGGCGATGAGGTCGGCGATCTCGATGGCTGCCGTCGCGATGGCATCGACCGCGGCGGCCACTGCCAGTGCGTGAGGCGCGGTCTCTGAATACCGTTGAAGGTGGTCGTCCAGCCTCAATTGCCCGGTCATCTGCGCATCCCCTTTGCCGGCGCCGTATCCAGTTCCCTCCCCTCTGGAGGTCGGTACGGTCAGTCCCGGCATCAGGAGATTGACAGGGGCAGCTTAATAAGGAAAATTTCTATTCATAATGAGCGTCAAAGAATTTTCTTATAATGGCCCCGGCCATGCGACGGCCCAGCTCCGGCATCTGACGATCCGGCAGCTGCGCTCGCTTGCGGCGCTCTCGGCCAAGGGCAGCGTCACCGCAGCGTCCGGCCATCTCGGGCTGACCCAG
>NZ_JALBHA010000538.1:0-4106 GCF_023006445.1 Bradyrhizobium sp. SHOUNA76 | reverse complement strand
GCACCTGGTCGAGCACGAGCCGGCTCTGCGCCGTGATCTCCTTGGCCTGCCGGGTCTGCGCCGCGGCCTGGCCGCCGTCGTAGATCGGCGCGGTGACGTTGGCGACGATCGAGGCCTGGTCCTCGGCGAAGGTGCCGAGCGTCGGGTCGTTGTTGCGGCTCTTGCTGGCGCTGCCCTGGATGGTGGCGCTCGGCAGCAGCGCGCCTTCGGCGATGCGGATGTTGGTGGAGGCGACGTCGACGTCGAAGCTGGCGGCCATCACCGCCGGATGCTGGCGGATCGCCATCGTCATGGCGTCTTCGCGGCTCTTCGGCAGATAACGGTCGACGACCTCGGCGGGCCGAAGCTGCGACGGTGAATTGCCGATCACTTGCGCATAGATCGCCTGGCTGACGGCAAGCGCGACTTCGGCGGCGTTGAGATCGGCAAGGCCGCGGTTGAGGCGCGCCTCGGCCTGCGCGCTGTCGGTCGGCGTGACATCGCCGGCGTTGAGGCGGCGCTGGGTGACCGAGAGCGTCTCGCGCAGAAAGGCGACGTTGGAACGCTGCGCCTCGACCAGCGACTGGTTGGCGAGCACGTTGGTGTAGGCGGTCACCGCGTCGAGCAGGACGCCCTGGCCGACATTGCGCAGCGCCTCGCGGCCCGACTGCACCTGCAGTTCGGCGGCCCGCACGTTGTTGGCGGTGCGGAAGCCGTTGAACAGGGTCTGCGTCACGGTGACGCCGATGATCCACGGCTTCAGGTTGCCGGTCTGGATCGTGTTGTCGGGCAGCAGATTGCGCACCGATTGCAGGCCGGCGCTAAGGCTCGCCACGATCTGCGGCCGGTAACCGGCGAGAGCCTGCGGCACGTTCTCATCCGTGGCGCGTTGTCGCGCACGTTCGGCATTGAGCTGCGGATTGGTCTGGTAGGCTTTGGCCAGCGCCTCCGGCAGGGCTTCGGCCCAGGCGGCGGAGGGCAGGGCGCAACAGAGCGCCAGCGTCGTCCATGTCGCAAGCACAGGACCTACGCCCGATCGATGCCGCGTCATCACGCGACCAGCTCTGGCGGTACGTCCAATCATGTAATCCCGCTTAACCCGACTGTCCGCCCCCGCCGACGGTGGCCTCTTAACTGTTTAACCAGCCGAGGTCCCGCAGGCAAACTGCCGCGGGGAAAACCCCCATGTAATCCGTGCTTGTTGCAGCTTCGTCACAGGGGGATGCGGGAACGCGGCAGAGCCTTACACCAGCCTGACCGCTCGCCGAACGTTACCGGTTCTTGTTCACCGGCTTGCGCTTCTCGATGAACGCCGCCATGCCCTCGGAGCGGTCCTCCAGCGCGAAGGTGGAGTGGAACAGGTTGCGCTCGACGCTCATGCCCTCGGCGAGCGTGGTCTCGAAGGCGCGGTTCACCGCTTCCTTGGCCATCGCGGTCGCAGGGCGCGACATCGACGCGATCTTCTCGGCTGCCGCCATCACCTCGTCCATCAACTTGTCAGCGGGAACAATGCGGCTGACGAGGCCTGAACGCTCGGCTTCCGCCGCATCCATCATGCGACCGGTGAGGCAGAGGTCCATGGCCTTGGACTTGCCGATCGCGCGCGTCAGGCGCTGGGTGCCGCCGATGCCGGGAATCGTGCCGAGCGTGATCTCGGGCTGGCCGAACTTCGCGGTGTCGGCGGCGATGATGAAATCGCACATCATGGCGAGCTCGCAGCCGCCGCCGAGCGCGTAACCGGCAACCGCCGCAATCGTCGGCTTGCGGCAACGCGCGAGGCGGTCGCCGCCGATCGCGGCAAAATCTTCGGAGAACATGTCGATGAAGCCCTTCGGCTGCATCTCCTTGATGTCGGCGCCGGCGGCAAAGGCCTTCTCGCTGCCGGTCACGACGATGCAGCCGATGGCGTCATCGGCCTCGAGATCGTCGACGGCAGCTGCGATCTCGCGGAAGACGCCGAAGGAGAGCGCGTTGAGCAGCTTCGGCCGGTTCAGCTTGATGATGCCGACCGCACCGATGCTTTCGACGATGATGTGTTCGAACGTGCTCATGCTCCACCCACGCTTTTGATTGGGCGTGCAATGTGCCCGCTGACGCGGTGGGCTTCAAGGGGGCCGGGGACGCAGGACGCGCGGGAGGCGCGTCCTGCCGGAACCGGCAATCAGGCCATGAACATGCGCGCGGCCGAGGCCAGCGTCAGCAGCGTCCCGACGCCGATGAAGATCTTGCCGATCAGGGAGCTCTGGTCCCAGGCCGAGCTCTGCTGGCTGCTTGCCATCACCGGTGCCGGCCGGGGCTGCGCCTCGGTTGCGGCAATCACCGCCTTCTGCGCCGGCGGGTTGTCCTGTTGCACGGCGCGGTCGATGTCGTTGAGCTGATCGGGCGCGACAACTTGGCCCTCGGCAGCTGCGGCGTTGGTGTTGTCGGCCGCTGCCTGGACATTGCCGTTGGCGCGGTCCGTCATCGCAGAGGCGGCAGCCGCAGTCGGCGTATCGGCGGCTGCGAGCTGCGCATTGGCATTGGCGACCGCCGGCGGCATCTGGCTCGAGGCCGGCATGTTGTTGTCGGCCTTGTTGTCGGCCTTCGGCTCCTCGGCCTTGGCCGGGGCGTCGTTCTTGTTGTCGGATTTCTGTGCCGTCTTGCTGCTATTGGTGCGGCGCGACTCGTGGCGCCGGTGCTTGCTCGGCTTGGCCGCGTCAGCCTGTTTGCCCGCGCTGTCCGATTTGCCGCTTGTGGCTTGGTCGGGCGCTGCCTGTGCAACGCCTCCGAACAGCACGAAAAGGCCGGCAAGAAGGATCAACGCCGCGCGCCCGCTGGCTTTCATCATGTTGACGATCTCCCCAATTCCGCCCGTCCCGGAACGAACAGAGACCCTGGGGCGTGACGACAGCGGGGCAGAAAAGGGGAATCTTCGCGCTCCACCGGGCGAAAACGGGGCAAAGCGGGGCGACGCAGCGGCCGCCGGGTGCGGGGCGAGCCGAACGGTGTTATGAGCCGTCGCAGACGTTTCCGGCCGTATCGGTCGCGAGTTCCGGCATTGATCACGACTTCGTGATCGAGAGGCGCCCGCGTAACAAATTGAACGAACGGCCGAATTCCATGGTGAGGGGCGCGCGTGCGCGGACGTGAGGACGAATGGACCGGCCTGATGCGGTCGGCCATGGCAGGCGATGATGCGGCGTATCATCGCCTGTTGAGGGCGGTCACGCCGGTGCTGCGCGCCGCGGCGAGGCGTGGCTTGGCGCGGGCCGGGCAACCTCCGGACCAGGCCGAGGATATCGTGCAGGAGATACTGTTGGCGGTGCACCTGAAGCGGCACACATGGGACAGCGAGGCCCCCTTCGCGCCCTGGCTGTTCGCGATCGGCCGCAACAAGCTGATCGATGCGCTCAGGCGACGCGGCAGACGCATCTTCGTCAACATTGACGATTTCGCCGAGACGCTGCCGGGCGAGGCACCGCAGGAGACGGCCTCTGCAGGCGAGGTCGCAACCCAGCTCAACACGCTGCCGCAGCGCCAGCGCGACGTGCTGCAGTCGATCGCGGTCGAGAGCGCCTCGATCAAGGACACGGCGGCGAAGTTTTCGATGAGCGAAGGCGCGGTGCGGGTCGCACTGCATCGCGGACTTGCGGCACTGACTGCCAAACTGCGGGACCACTAGTCATGGATACCGATCAACTCATTCGCTCGCTCGCTGCCGACAACGCCCATCGCGTGCCGCGGGTCGGCGCCGTGCTGACCATGGCGCTGCTGGTGGCCGCGCCCTTGTCGATCCTGATCTTCGCGACGTTCCTCGGCGTGCGTCACGACGTGATGAGCGCGATGCGCAACCCGTTCTTCGACATGAAGTTCGCGGTCACGCTGTCGCTTGCGATCCCCGCGATCATCGTCAGCCTGCATCTGTCGCGTCCCGAAGCCTTGTTGCGCGGCTGGGGCTGGCTGTTGCTGCTTCCGGTCGGTTTGCTTGCGGTTGCGATCGGCAGCGAGGCGATGATGGCGCCGGCCATGCCGATGACGATGCGGCTGATGGGCAAGAATTCCAGGGTGTGCCTGTTCGCGATTCCCGCTATGTCGCTGCCGCTGCTCGCGGGCGCGCTGTTCGGCCTGCGCCATGGCGCGCCCTCGCG
>NZ_JALBHA010000537.1:0-4128 GCF_023006445.1 Bradyrhizobium sp. SHOUNA76 | reverse complement strand
CGGGTCGATCGGTGCGCGCCCACACCACGCCGCCACTGGCCGTGACGTCGCCCGACTGGACGCCATGCGTGACCACGGGCCGATCGGCCGCGCGCGAGAGAGAAGGCATTGCGATCGAGCCGAGCGCTCCGGCGCCGGTGGCGAGGAAGCGGCGGCGGGAGAATTTCAAGTTCATGAAAATTCGCTCCGACCCCGAGCTGGCAGGAAAGTCCGTCATTCCGGGCGCGATGCTTCGCATCGCCCCGGAATGACGGAAGCTATATTGAGACAATGTGACGCAGCGATTACACGGGCAAGCCTTTAAGCGTTGCCGGCGGCCCTGAATTGCGCGCCTGCGCGCTGCAGGTTCTGCGGCAGGCTGAACAGCACCGCCTTGCGGTCGGCGACGGCGGCGTGGAATTGATCCAGCGCGATGTTGAAGGCGGTGAGCGCGGCTTCCTCGATCGCGCCGTGATCGAAGCAGCGCAGCGTGTCGCGCAGGATGTCGTCGGCCTCGGCCTGCATCTGGTCGAGCTCTTCGGTCGTCTCGCACTTGCGGGCCGCCGCGATCATGTCCAGCAGACGTTCGCGCAGATGGCTGTTGTTGTCGCGCTCGTCCTTCTTCAGATAGCCCGCGAACCAGGCGCCGATCGAGCCCATGGCCGAGAGCGCCATCAGGCTCCACCAGATGTAATCGCTGTATTTGTCGAGGAAGGTCTTCTCCTCGCCGTCGACGAAGGCGGCGGCGCCAGGATGCACCGGGATCACCGCATCCTTGTCGGTGTCGGGCGTTTCGATTTTCGCTGCGAGCGGGAATTCCGTCACCAGTTGTTGGCGCACGGCGAACAGCTGGCGCGTGAACGCTGCGATGGTGGTTTCGGAGACGCCTTTGCGCGCCACGACGTGGTGCGAGAAGCTGATGGTCTTGACCTCGTCCTCCGGGCGGGCGGGCGAGCCGCCATAGGTGCCGGCGGGAATCTCGGACGCTTCGTAGACCGGATGGTTTTGCGCAATCGCATCCGCCGAATCGATCGCGAGGAAGTTGGGCGCGCCGAAATCCTTGATGGAGGCGGCGATCGCGTCCGCCGTGATCTTGCTGTTGACCGGGCCGGCGGCGAGATAGATGTCGGCCTTCTGGGCCTTGATCGCCTCGGCGACTTCGTTGGCCGGGAATTGCACGATCTCGACCTTGGCGGGATCGACGCCGTATTGCTGGAGGATCACCTTGAGCAGATTGACATTGGCTTGGGTGCGGCCGACCACGCCGATGCGATGGCCGGCGAGCTGCGAGATCTTGGTGATCTTCGGGCCCCGCTTCTTGCCTTTGCCCGGTACGGACCACAGCACCACGACGTTCTTGCGCAGGGTCGCGACCGCTTGCGCGTTCTTGGGCACATCGAGGTCGCCGCGCACGATGGCGAGGTCGACCTTGCCTTCCGCAAGTGCATTGGCGCTGGCCGTGGCGCCGTCGGTCTGGATCGGCCGCAGCCGCACCTGGCTCTTGGTCTGCGTGAAGGCCTGCGTCAGTGCCTGCACGACCTTGACGTCATCGCTGTTGGCGGGACCGACCGCGATCTTCAGCGTCACCGGCCGCATCGCGAAGTAATAGCCACCGGCGAGCGCGCCGACGATCGCAAGCACGAGTGCAAGAGTCACGAGCGCCGTCTTCCGCGCCGCGGATCGCGGCGAAGGCGGAGGGGGCGCTTCGGCCAGGTCCAATCCCCCGGTCATCGATCTCCCAAACAGGCGCTTCAGGCTCAGTTTCATCTTGGCCGGCGATTTACGCCCGCAATTGTAGCAAATTTCTTGTCCGGCGGGGTTACATCTCCGTCATGGTTAGCGGATGGCGGAAATCCCCGTGTGAACCCGGGGCGCCAGGACGGTGTTAGGGTAAAGTTCCCCTGAAGGACGGAGACAACCATGGCAGAACGGCTCTCGGCGGAGGCGCGCAAGCAGGCGCTGGGCGGACTACCTGGCTGGAACGAGGTTCAGGGCCGGGATGCCATCGGGAAAACCTTTATCTTCAAGGATTTCAATGAGGCGTTCGGCTTCATGACCCGCGCCGCGATGGCCGCCGAGAAGATGGATCACCACCCCGAATGGCGCAACGTCTACAAGACGGTGGAGGTGGTGCTGTCGACCCACGACGCCGGCGGCGTCACGGCGCTCGACATCGCGCTGGCCAAGACGATGAACGCGATCGCAGGCTGAGATCGGCCGACGTCTTGCAGGGGGCGGCCACATCCCCATCTTGTGATCAGCCGGGATGCGGCGATCCGCAGCCTGGCTGAACGGGGAGTTTATCGAACATGGCTGCCGAACACAGCGTCGGTTTCGAGCCGGCCGATCGGCTCGCGAAGGATCGCGAGGGCGTCCGCCGCCGCTTCTGGCGCAAGCTGAAGCGTGTCGCCGCGCATCTGCCGTTCGCAGAAGACCTGCTTGCTGCCTATTACTGTGCGTTCGATCGGCAGACGCCACGCCACGTCCAGGCCTCGCTGCTCGGGGCGATCGCTTACTTCATCCTGCCGTTCGACTTCGTCGCGGACGTGATGCCGATTCTCGGCTTCGCCGATGACGCCGCCGTGCTCGCCACCGCCATCCGCATGGTTGCCGGTCACATCACGAGCGAGCATCGCGAGGCCGCCCGCGTGGCACTGAAGCGGGGAGTGGATGAGGCGGAAGCGGCGCAGGAGGCAGTCTAACCGCACACACTGCCGTCATGTCCCGGCCTTGTCGGACGACAGTGTTTGGGTGCTGCTCGCCTCAGGCTCGTCATTGCGAGCGAAGCGAAGCAATCCAGAGTCGTTTGCGCGGTGGCAGTCTGGATTGCTTCGTCGCTTTGCTCCTCGCAACGACGGCCTTCATTTCTTCTCGGCCCCCGCCTGTGCCCGCGCCTTCTCAGCGTCCCATGCCTGGAATTGCCTGAACAACGTTTCCTTGTCCGTGTCGGACACCTGCGCCGTCGCTGGGCTCTGCTTCAAAAACGCCTCGAAGCGCTGCCGTGTCACCGGCTCGACGCCGTGTTTGTCGAGCCATTGCTGCGCCACCGGCAATCTGTTCCAGCCTGACAGGGGCGCTGCGAGCGAGACCTCCTTCCACTTGGGATGGAAGGGCGGGTTTTGCAGCGCGGGAAATTTCGTGAAGAACACATCTACGAACAGCGCGAGCTTGCGGTAGCGCTCGGTGTTGGGCGCCCAATTGTAGGCCGCGAGCACTGCGGGCACCGCGATGGTGTCCACGCTCTCGCCCTCCTTGATCAGGTTCGGATAGTCCTTGGCAGTCAGCGTCGCCGGCAGATAGTCGCTCTGCAGCGGCTTCGCGTAGTCGACCTTCGCAAAATGGAAGCGGCCGTCATTGCCGAAGGTCGAGACCGATTTATATGGCTTGCCGCCGACCACGACGACGGCGTCGATCTCGCCGGCCTTCAGCTTCTCCATCGCGATGCGCTGCTCGACATAGACGAACTTCGCCTTGATCCCGAGTCGTTCGAACACGGTGAGCGCGGTGACGAAGGTGCCGCCATTGGGCAGGTCCACGCTCACAGTCTTGCCTTCCAGATCCTTTAGGGTCGCGACCGATTTCGGCGCGATCACCTGCATCTCTTCGTTGTAGAGCTTGGTCACATAGGTGAACTGCTTCTTGATGTCCTTGGCAAAACCCTTGCGTTCGAGATAGTCGAGCGTGTCGGCGCGCACGATTCCGAAATCGACGCCTTGCAGGAACAGGATGTCGGCAACGCTCTGCACCGAACCGCGGCCGACGATCGGCAGCACCCGGATCTTGTTGCCGTCGTCGAGCACCGAGGCGAGGTCGGCGCCGAATTGCACATAAGTGCCGCCGATCGTGCCGGTGATCAGTGTGACGGTGTTGGCGTTCAGCGCCTGCTTGGTCGAGGTCGAGCCGAACTGGAAGATGGCTTTCAGGCCGTCCGAGACCTTGGCCGGATCGTATTCGGCCTGTTCGGCGCGTGCCGCGAAGGCACAGATGGTCATGATGGCGGCAAGCGCCATTCCCAAAGCGTTACGCATGATGTCCTCTAACGAGTTCTAGTTCTGAAGCTGCGCGAGGCGCTGCCGCGCCTCCGCCGATCCGAGTGTCGCGGCTTTCCGGTACCAATCGCGCGCGGCGGTCGCGTCAGCGGCGATGCGC
>NZ_JALBHA010000536.1:0-4140 GCF_023006445.1 Bradyrhizobium sp. SHOUNA76 | reverse complement strand
CGCACTCGGCGGCTGCGCCGGCGGCGGCGGTGCCGCCAACTCCTATGCGATGGCGCCGAGCGGTGGCAGCGGCGCAACCGTGGCCTTCGAATCCATCGACGGCCCGCCACCGCAGGTATTCGACCGCATGGTCGGCGTGCTCGACAGCGAATCCAAGCTGCGCAGCCTGTCCGTCGTCTCCCGCGAGGGCACGGCCGCCTACCGCGTGCGCAGCTACCTTTCCGCCCAGGTGGTGCGCGGGAAGACCGTGATCGCCTGGGTCTGGGACGTCTACGACGCCAACCAGCAGCGGGCGCTGCGCCTCTCCGGCGAGGAACCGACCTCGACGAAGGCTGGACGGGATGCATGGGCGGCAGCCGACGACCTCGTGCTGCGGAAGATCGCCCAGGCCGGATTCAGTGGCCTTTCCAACATGATCAACGGAACGCCGGATGCTCCGAGCGGGGCTCCGGGCTTGCGCGGACCGGCGGTGGCGAGCGTCATTCCGGCCCCGCCCGCGCCGGATATGCCGGCCACAGCCCTCGGCTATGCCGAGCGATAACCCCCGCTAAACCACGGCCTCAAGTCGCGGCCAAACCTTTGGACCGACTCAGGATTTTCGGAGGGAAAACGTATCATCCCGGGTTGCCATTGCAGCCTCGCGCCTGATATTTCCTCGCCCGTCGTAACCGTGCTTCCAGTGGGATCTGAGATGTTGAACGTCGTATCCAGCAAAGCGCGGGAGGAAGCGTCCATGTCGGCCAAAAACGGCTCCATCAAGCTCGTCGCCGGCAACTCCAATCCGGCCCTCGCTCAAGCCATCGCGCAAGGGCTCGACCTGCCGCTGACCAAGGCGGTGGTGCGGCGCTTCGCCGACATGGAGATCTTCGTCGAGATCCAGGAGAACGTCCGCGGCTCGGATGCCTTCATCATCCAGTCGACCTCGTTCCCCGCCAACGACCATTTGATGGAGCTGCTGATCATCACCGACGCGCTGCGCCGCTCCTCGGCGCGCCGCATCACCGCGGTGCTGCCCTATTTCGGCTACGCGCGGCAGGACCGCAAATCGGGCTCGCGCACGCCGATTTCGGCCAAGCTCGTCGCCAATCTGATCACGCAGGCCGGCGTCGACCGCGTCATGACGCTCGACCTGCATGCCGGCCAGATCCAGGGCTTCTTCGACATCCCGACCGACAACCTCTACGCCGCGCCGCTGATGGTGCGCGACATCAAGGACAAGTTCGATCTCTCCAAGACGATGGTGATCTCGCCTGACGTCGGCGGCGTCGCCCGCGCGCGCGGCCTTGCCAAGCGCATCAACACCCCGCTGGCGATCGTCGACAAGCGCCGCGAACGTGCAGGCGAGTCCGAGGTCATGAACGTGATCGGTGACGTCGCCGGCTACACCTGCATCCTGATCGACGACATCGTGGACTCCGGCGGCACGCTGGTGAACGCGGCCGATGCGCTGATCGCCAAGGGCGCCAAAGACGTCTACGCCTACATCACCCACGGCGTGCTCTCCGGCGGCGCGGCCGCCCGCATCACGAACTCCAGGCTGAAGGAGCTGGTGATCACCGACTCGATCCTGCCGACCGAGGCGGTGACCAAGGCGCCGAACATCCGCACGCTGCCGATCGCCAGCCTGATCTCCGACGCGATCGCGCGCACGGCAGCCGAAGAGTCGGTGTCGAGCCTGTTCGACTGATTTTCGTTCCCGGTCTCGTAGGGTGGGCAAAGGCGCAAAGCGCCGTGCCCACCTTTTTTGTCGCACGAGAAAGAGGTAGGCACGCTTGCGCTTTGCCCACCCTACGGCAGTCTGCCTACCCCACGATCCCCGCAGCGACCTGGCCGCGCAGACGTTCGAGGCCAAGCAACGTCTCCGCGCACGCGGCCGCGACCTCGACACCCTTGATCGCGAAATGCTTGCGGAAGAAGTCGTAATGCACCTCGGTCTCGTGGAATTGCTGCGGCGTCAGCACGGCTGAGAACACCGGCACCTCGGTGCGAAGCTGCACGTCCATCAGCGCCTTGATCACGGTGTCGGCGACGAACTCGTGGCGGTAGATGCCGCCGTCCACGACGAGGCCCGCGGCGACGATCGCGGTGTAGCGCCGCGTCTTGGCAAGGACCTGCGCGTGCAGCGGGATCTCGAACGAGCCCGGCACCTCGAACACGTCGACATGGGTGAGGTGCCGCGCCTCGGCCTCTCTCACGAAGGCAATGCGGGCTTCCTCGACCACGTCGCGGTGCCAGCAGGCCTGCACGAAGGCGACCCGCTGCGGCTTTGCGAAGCGCGGGTGCTCGGTTGCGGGCCCTTGCGGAACCGGCGGTTGGACGACTTCGGAAGTTTCGGCTTGGGTATCTTGCAACATCTGATTCATGGCTTTCCTCGGTTTAAGGACCAGAATCAGGGCACACGGAACGACAAACAGCCGCATCTTGCGATGCGTCTGCCACCGACCGTTCTCTTTCATCCGGACTATGACCGTCGGCTTCGGAGTTGCACCGAATCTGCTGACCCTTCCCTTCGGGATAACCCTCGCGGAAGGCGCTCGCGGGCTTAGGCCTTTCGGCCCTTACCGCCGGTGGGGACTTTCACCCCGCCCTGAGAACATCGGCCGTTCGGGATGAACGACCTGCCGGGAAATATGCAGCTCTCGCGCGGTCGCGGCAAGCGTGTTCCGCATGGGCAAATCGCATGGTCCCATGCCACGGCCGTGGGAGCGGCCCCGCCGCACGGAATTAGCGTTTGCCGCCCTCCCCTGGATCCGATTCCGGTTTGTTCTCCTCCATCCGGATTGGGCACTCCCGGCGTTAATAATTGTGGCGGAGATGAGCTGTGGACGAACGAGTCCTGGCTTGTGGACGGACTCGGGACCCCGTTGCGCAGATTCCGCAAATCACATCACTTGATCCGCGACAGGCCCGCGCTGATCCAAGGGGATCGCAAGAGCGACACCAAGGGATCGCAGCAGCGCTTCCGAGGAGATCGCTAGCGACGTTGAGGGAGTTCGCCGGGCCAGCCGCGTGCGTATCAAAGACAACAAAAAGGCAAGAGGTCGAGACGGCATGTCCCTGCTCGAAGGCACTATCGATTCCAAAAGCCATCCGCTCGCGGTGGTCGAGGATATCGCTGCCAGCAACAACTGGCCGTTCGAACGCTCCGGCGAAGACGAACTCACGATTGTCTCGAAGGGACAATGGACCGACTATCAGCTCTCCTTCACCTGGATGGGCGAGATCGAGGCGCTGCATCTGGCCTGCGCGTTCGACATGAAGATTCCCGTTGCGCGCCGCGGCGAGGTGCAGAGGCTCGTCGCCGCCGTGAACGAGCAGTTGTGGGTCGGCCATTTCGACCTGTGGACCACCACCGGCATGGTCATGCATCGCCAGGCTCTGGTGCTGCCGGGTGGCCTCAGCGCCTCGACCGCGCAGTGCGAAGCCATGCTCGCCGGCGCCATCCACGCCTGCGAGCGTTACTTCCCGGCGTTCCAGTTCGTGGTGTGGGCCGGCAAGACCACGACCGAGGCGATGGACGCGGCGATGTTCGATACGGTCGGAGAGGCGTAGGATTCGCCTCGTGACGTAAGGGAGCCGCACTCGCTCCCCACGTCGTCCCGGACGAGCGAAGCGAAGATCCGGGACCCATACCGCGTGATGCCGCTTTTGGCACAACGCTTGTTGCTCTGCCTTCCATCCACTAGAACCGCCTGTGGTTTGGGTCCCCGCTTTCGCGGGGACGACAGCGAACGCGTGGCAACGGCGATGGCAGATAGCAACCTCCTCCAAAACATCACCGGCACCATCCTCCTCGCCGGCGCCGGCAAGATGGGCGGCGCGATGCTGACCGGGTGGCTTTCGGGCGGGCTCGACCCGCGCCGCGTCGCCGTGATCGATCCGTATCTCTCGCCGGAGATCACCGCGCTTGCCGCCAGGGGCGTCATGCTCAATCCGGATGTGACGACGGCCGGCCAGGTCGAGACGATGGTCGTCGCGGTGAAACCGCAGATGTTCCGCGAGGCCGGCGCCAAGCTGAAATCGTTCGTCTCGGAGAAGACATCCGTGGTCTCGATCATGGCGGGAACCACGATCGCCGCGCTCCAGGAGGTCTGCGGCGGCGCCGTGGTGCGCGCGATGCCGAACACGCCGGCCGCGATC
>NZ_JALBHA010000535.1:0-4145 GCF_023006445.1 Bradyrhizobium sp. SHOUNA76 | reverse complement strand
CCCAGTATGGCGGCGGCCCGCCGCGATCCATGCAGCGGACCAGGGCAGCCGCCCAGGTCACCATCACCGGCAGCACGAGGGCGTGTGGCCGCGCCAGCATATGTGGCGCCAACAGGACGACGGCCGCGATCACCATGAGCAGCGTCAGGCTTGGCGAAAGCTCGCGCAACAGGAAGAAGGTGAACAAGCCAAAGGCGAGCGCTATCGCGGCGGCTGCGACAACGACGACGCCGGGCCAGCCGGAAAGTGCGTAGGCTCCGGCGTAGACGACTTCCGAGAGCCATTCGAACGTGATCCAGGCCGCGCCAAGCTTCGAAAACGAAAAGGGATCGCTCTCCGGCAGAGTGCCATGCGCTATGATCCAGCGTCCGACCTCGATATGAGAATAGCTGTCGGGATCACCGAGCAGCCGCGGCCCAACGATCAGCAGCAGGCCATACACGCTGAGGCCCACGGCCCAAGGGAGCGCTGCACGTGCCGGAAACGGTTGAACCGCGCTGTGGACGGCCTGGTCAGTCATGGCGGGCAAAAGTAGGACGCAAGCGTTAAGTTCTTCTTTAATGTTTCTCGCATTTGCCCCATCGCCGAGGCGGAGTTCCGGACTTTCCGGAGCGAATCGAGGCCGTGTCGAAGCCTGACCCGGACCGTCTGGCGCGTGCGCAAATGAGAGAACGCGCGCCACACTTGAAGTGCCGCGACGCTATCGAAGTGGGGGCGTCGCTGCAGCGCGTGTCATCATGATCAAGTTGTCGCGCCGCGCTGCGCCACGAGCTGGAACCGGACAAGGGCCGCTGCAGCTCCATGCAGGCAATCAAACTCTCTCCCGATTTCCTACAAATCTCTGCCATCTACCAAAGGTAGATTTCTCCCGGTGAAGCGTGGTCAACAACGCGACTTGCAAAAAAACTGCAGACGTCAGGCGCGCTTCCGACAATGAAATGGGAGTTACGCCATGCAGCATCTGCCGAACGACACCTTCGACGTCACGCTTGACCAGTTTGGCCAAATCGCGACCGTATATGGAGATCCCGGCTTTCCGGCATCCACCGACGTCGTGGGCGGCAACGATACCGTGACGGCCACCGTCGCCGCGCTCAATGCGAAACTCACGATCTTCGGCGACGACCATACGATGTTGCTTGGTCACTCCCAGGGTGGAAATGACACGCTGATCGCCGACATCGACGGTGGCTGGGGCACCGCCGTCGTGATCGGCGATACCCAGTCGATGATCGATGACGCCAAGGGCGGCAACGACACCATCGTCGCGGATGCCGGCCGCACCGTCTACACGACGATCTCGGCCTTCGGCGATGTCGCAGGCGACATGTCCGGCAATGCGCAGGGCGGCCATGACGACATCACAGGCTCGGTCGCGTGGCGGGGCGGCGCCAACCTGTTCGCCGGCGATGCCGGCGGTTCTATGATGGACACCTCGCACGGCGGCAACGACACGCTCGATGTCAGCGTGCTCACGACGGACGGCGGGGCGACTGTCAGCGGCGATGCCATCGGTTCCCTGAGAGGTCTCGCGCATGGCGGCAACGACAACCTGACCGTCACCTTGAACGGCGACAGCGCCATCTCGGGCGGAGCCTTGTTCGGGGATTCGGCGACATCCCTGATGGATCTTGCCCAAGGCGGCGACGATGTGCTCACCGTCAAGCTCGCCGGCCAGTATACGGATGCCGGCTCGCAGATGTACGGCGACGCGCCGACCATGGTGGGTAATTCCCATGGCGGCAACGACATCCTCAATGGCGGCGCGGGCCGCGATTTCATGTATGGCGATGCGCGAAACTATGAACCGGCGACACCAGGTTCGATCACCGGCGGCGCCGACACGCTGAACGGCGGAGCCGGTGACGACCGGATGTGGGGCGGCGGAAACAGCGACTTCTTCGCCTTCAACACCGGCTCCGGCAACGACACGATCGTCGACTTCGATCAAGGCAACAAGGCCGTCGGCAGCACCGAGGTGGAACACGATTTGATCGACGTGCAGGACTACGGCTTTGCAGACTGGACGGCGCTGTCGAAACTGATCAGCGACAACACCGCCGGCGATGCCGTGATCCATCTCTCCGCCAACGATTCGATCACACTGGACGGGATCCACGCGGCGAACCTGCATTCGACCGACTTCATCATCTGAGGAAGCAGAGCAGGAGCGACGGTGTCGCCGCGCCGCGGCGGAACTTACCGCGATCCAACTCTGTCCCGAATTCCAGCAAATCCCTGCCATCGACGCAAACTAGATTCGTCTCCGTGAAGCGTGGTCACAGCGGCGCAAGACTTTCGCCGATGTCCGGCCCGCTTCCGACAATGAAATGGGAGTTACGCCATGCAATATCTGCCGAACGACACCATCGACGTCCTGCTCGACCAGTTTGGCCAGATCGAAACCATCAACGGAGATCCGAACTTCCCGACCACCTCGGACGCCTGGGGCGGCAACGACACCGTGACGGCGACCATCAGCCAGCCCGAGGCAGAGGTCACGATCTTCGGCGAGGACAACACGACGTTGCATGGCCAATCCCACGGCGGCAACGACACGCTCACGGTCAACTTCAACTACGGCTGGAACCAAGCTCTCGTGGTCGGCGATGCCCAGGCGATGACCGACGACGCCAGGGGCGGCAACGACACGATCAATGTCTTGGACGACTCGTTGTACACCAACGTGCAGGCTTTCGGCGATGTTGCCGGCGACATGACGGCCAATTCGCATGGCGGCAATGACACCATCATCGGCGCGGTGGGCTGGCGAGGCTACGACAATGTGTACGCCGGTGATGCCGGTGGTTCCATGAGCGGCACGGCGCAGGGCGGCAATGACTCGCTCGATATCAGCCTGAACACGCGGGAGGGCTCAGCGAGGATCAGCGGCGACGCCATTGGTTCCATCGGCGGCGATGCGCATGGCGGCAACGACAACCTCACGCTGACCATGAGCGGTGAGAACGTCTGGGCCGGCGCTTCGCTGTCGGGAGACTCCTCCACGTCCCTGACCGACAACGCCCAGGGCGGCGACGACGTCCTCACCGTCACGATCAGCACCGCGTACACGGACGATGCGCGCGACAAGCTGTTCGGCGACGCTCCGACCATGTCCGGCAATGCCCATGGCGGCAACGATGTCCTCACCGGCGGAGCGGCCACCGACTATCTGTATGGCGATGCGGCGGCCTATGACCCCGCAACACCGGGCTCGATCACCGGCGGCAGGGATAAACTCAACGGCGGCGCCGGCAATGACCAGCTTTCCGGCGGAGGAAACAGCGACACCTTCGTCTTCAACACCGGCTCCGGCAATGACCTGATCACCGACTTCGATCAGGGCAACAAGGCGGTCGGCAGCACCGTGACCGAGCACGACCTGATCAACCTGCACGACTACGGGTTTGCGGACTGGGCGGCGCTGTCGAGCCTGATCAGCGACAATGCCGCCGGCGACGCCGTGATTCAACTGTCGGCGAACGATTCCATCACGCTCGATGGCGTCAACGCGGCGAACCTGCACGCGACCGACTTCCTGATCTGAGCGAGTTGCTCCTCGAGCAACGTCTCGCCCCGCCGACAGCGGGGCGAGACGCGGATTATCATTTTCCCTAGCTGTCGAAGCACCGCGAACCACAACGCCAGCGGCTCTCTAAGGGCTCCCGGCTCGGACGGTGTTGGGCGGACGGCCGTGTGCACCATGACGAGCTTCGAGGCCGGATCGACCAGGATGATCTGCCCGCGAATCCCGAGCAGGGCAAATCTCCGCTGCTCGCCGGGAAGAAGCCAGACCTGATAAGTAGCCGTGGCGGACCGCAGCACCAAGCCAAGGATCTCGGTTTCCACGCTGGCATAGTGCCATCTGGTATTCGGCGGCGCGCCGCGCGTGTTGAATTGCGACCTGCCCTCATACGTCCCGGCTGTCCATTTTCTAGGACAACCTCTTGGGGCCCGTGAAGAGATATTTGCTATCAGGGCGCGCACAGGACGCCATCTCGCACCAGCAAACCCCGCCAATAAAAAACGCGGCGTTTCCGCCGCGTTTTTCAATCTGATCTACCGGCTAGCGATTACGCCTGCGGCTGCGGCTCCAGGCCGGGATCCGCATCGGGCCGCGGGCGCGGCGACTTGCCGGCCGGGGG
>NZ_JALBHA010000534.1:0-4152 GCF_023006445.1 Bradyrhizobium sp. SHOUNA76 | reverse complement strand
CGCCTTCGGTTCGGCCGCCTCGGCTGAGGCCGGCAGGACCACGCGAAGAGGCGACGGCGCTTGCGCGGACGCTCTCGACTCGGCGCGGCCCGGATCCTTCAGAGCGGAATTCGCCATCATCAGCCCGCTGCCGAAACCCACGCCCAGGATCAGGAAGGTGGTTCCGACTCCGGCAAAAAAAATGCTTCCGTTCGATGGCATGACCGCGTCTCCAAAATTCATCGAACGAACGCGCGAATCCTGCACCTGTTCCGACTCGGGAAAAACATGCAAGGCGGTTCCGACGTCATCGAGCAGTTGCCGGGGCTCAAGCCTTCAGACCGGCTTGGGCCTCTCGATCGAGCTTCATCCTCTTTGAAACGATCAGCCTTCACGCATGTTTTTTACCGATTGAGATACAGCGAGGCGCGCCATGGACAAGGATCGCGGCAAGGACACGGGCAAGGATACCGGACTGACACCGGACGATTTCCCGATCGAAGCCGACAAGGACAAGCTCAGGACTCACAAGGGCGAGCCAGTGGCCTCGGCCGAGTCGGAGCAGATTGCGGACCAGATGGCCGAACGGCTCAACGAGCATGCTCACCAGGAAGAGCAGGATCGCTGGTCGGCGTGAGGCGCGATGCGGCGAGAATGAATGGCCGTCGCACTTCAGCTTACTCGTTCAAGCATGATCCATCGGAGAAGCGTTTGCGCACTTTTCCGGATCATGCTTCAGGCACCTCCTGCCGGCGTAACGCCCAGGATAGGAACCAGGAACAGGAACCAGGAATAGGAACGGAGCAGCGTTGCCGGGCATTAGGCCGCGCCGGCGTTTCACGATTCCGGCAAATGGCGGCCTCGGCTCGAAGTCCCGCCCCCTGACCAGCGCCGAGGCCGCCTGTCGCGTCATTCGAGAACTCGTTTTTGTCGCCAGATCCAGCGCGGGCGCCGGAACGTGCGGGAAAGCGAAGCGGGCCGATCAAGCGGAACGCGGCATGGAGACGGGCTGCGCGGTTCGCTCACCCAGCAGCTTGCCGGTGGTGCTGTTGGCGAAGTGCAGCGACATGCAGGCCGGGCACCTCACGGCCACATAGCTATCCGCCGGCCCGGAACTCTCGGGCCGCTCATCGTCGATGCGATGCTGGACGTTCATGCCGGTGCGCGGGCACCTGAAGAGGATCTGGCGCTGCATATCCTGATTCATGCGCCCGAACCGCCGCCGGCGAAATTGCGGACGATTCCCTAGGGGCCTTTCCTATGTTTGCGATGGGTCAAGGCGAACGGTTTTGCGAACCGCTAGGCTCTGGATGGCATCGGGCGCGCAGTCGCTCCGGTACCGAACGAAGCGGAGCCCGGACTCCTAGGCACTCCGGGCGCCGCTTCGATGACAGGGCGATCGCGATCAGGGAGCCGGCCACGAGCGGCTTCGATGGCAGGTTCGATGGAACCGGCCCGACGGCGCCGTACGGTCAGTACGACCCCGCCGCCGTACACAGGCCACCATCGCGACTGCCTCGATCAGGAGAGAGCCATGATATCCGCCAATCTCGATGATCTCACCGCGCTGGTGCGCTACGCGCTCGAGACGACGCGCGCCACCACGGTCTGCCCTTTCCACGACGATGTCATCATCCGCGTGGGCGACGACGCCGCCGAGAGCCATGCTTACGAACGCGCCAAGCGAATCCTGGGGAGTGACGGTACGGCGTTCGACGGCAACGCTCTGAAGGAAGAGATCGGCCGCCAACTCGCCATCGCAGCGGACGGGCGATGCCCGAAATGCGACCGGACCGATCCGGCCCGCTAAGGCGCACGGCGCCGCATTCAAAGCCGCTCAATCCTCCACCCGGAACAGGCGCCATCGCGCCGGAACGCCCTTGAGCTGGTGCACGCCGTGATCCCTGAATCGGATCTCTGACTGCGCCATCAGGTCCCTGACCGCGCTCGAGACCAGGACCTCGCCGGCGCGCGCTTTGGCGGCGACGCGCGTGCCGATGTGAAAGGCAAGGCCCACCATCTCGCCCCCGCTCACCTTGTATTCGCCCGCATGCAGCCCGACCCTGATGTCGAGCCCCAATGTGCGCACCGCCTGGCGGATCGCGGTCGCGCAGCCGATCCCGGCCGCCGGCGCCTTGAACGTCGCCAATATGCCGTCGCCCGTGGTCACGACCTCCTTGCCGCGCGAGCTCTTCAGCTCCTTGCGCACGGCGGCGTAATAGTGGCCCATGATTTTGGTCCAGCGCGCATCGCCGAGCTTTGCGGCTTTTGCGGTGGAGCCGACGATGTCGACGATCAGGATCGTGGCCAGCGCCTGCTTGAGCTCGGCGCTGCGCTCGGCCGATCGGCGCTGGAGCACGATCGATCCGGCCATCGGCTCATAGCGATGGTTGCGGCGCCGGGCGATCGCGGCCTTGGCATAGTCCTGGGCCCGCTCCACGGTGCCGCAGCGAACCGTCTTCTCCTGCGGCAGACGTGTCCAGTAGACCCTTCGCCCATCGCCGGCGCCCTGAACCTCCACGGCGCCCCACTTCAGGAAAACCGCCGAGCCAACCCGCCGGACGCACCACGCCTTCGACGTGTACCCCGATACGTTCGACTGATGGACTCCGATGCGAAGGAATTTGGGCATGTACGTGCGGCCGATCGAAGGAACGTCTGGACTGGCTGGGCGTAAAGCGTAGTCATCCGTTCCCGCGTTGGCAACAAGACAAGCCTCGGTCGGGACGCTGGCCTTTGGCCCGCGGCTGGCGCGGCGCGGCCCTTCAAGCGGTCACCCCTGATAGGCAAACAGCTCGACCGGATCGCTGAAGCCGCGCACCTCGTGCTTGCCGACGTGCTCCAGCTCGAACTTCGGCTCCACCAGCTCTGCGAAGTCGCGGGACAGCAGCACCGTTCGTCCCAACTGCTTGGTGAGAGCTTCGAGACGGGAGGCCATGTTGACGGCAGGACCGATCACGGTGAAGTCGAGCCGGCTGGATGATCCGATATTGCCGTACATGACGTCGCCGACATGGACGCCGATGCCGTAGTTCAGCGGCGCGCGGCTGGTCGCACTGTTTCTTTCATTCAGGGCGGCCATGGCCTGACGGGCTTCCGTCACGGCATGGAGCAGATTCGCACAGGCGTCGGGCGCTTGAAGCGGAAAGATCGCGAGCAGGCCGTCGCCGATGAATTTCAGGATCTCGCCGCCGTGCCGCGCGATCGGCTCAGACATCGCGTCGAAATAATCGTTGAGGAGATCGATGACGTCGTCGCGCGGCCAGTTATCGGAAATCTTGGTGAAATCCCGGAGGTCGCAGATCATGATCGCGGCACGCACCGTCGTGCCGGTGCCGCGCCGGGTCGCGCCCGCCAGGATGAGCTCGGCGGCATGGGAGCCGACATAGGTCTCCAGGAGGGTGCGCGCCAGGCGGTTCTTGATGCGGATCTCGCTGACCAGCGAAAGCACCGGCAGGAGCTTCTTGAGGGCGGCGATATGCGCGTGATCGAAGCCGCCGGGCCGGTCGGTCGCGAAAGTGACGAGATGCCGCTTGCCGAGCGTATGGTAGAGCGGCCATGCCACATAGTCGGTCAGGCCCTTTTCGCGCATCTCGTCGTAGAGCGCGTGCCTGCGGCCGAGCGAGGGGTCCCGTTCGAGATTCTCCCGCACCTCGGTCGCGCCCTCCTGCATCTCGTTGGCGGCGCTGCCGATATACTCGGACCGCTCGCGGACGTCGTAGTCGACCAGTGCAATCTCCGCCTCCCGCATTCCGTCGGACCACATGAACCGGGCGCCAAGCCATTGCGGGTGATTGATGAGGATGTGAAACGTCGACCGCTGCAGCGGAATGCCCGCCTGCTGAAGGCGGATGCACATTTGCGCGAAGATGTTGTCGATGAAGCGCTCGTCGCGCGTGCCGTTGGTCAGCCAGTCCACGACGCCGTCGGCTTGCGTGGGGGCATTGTTGTCTGGCGCGTTCATATCTGCCCCTTGAGCTGTGGTCTGCATAAGGGGAGATATCGTGCCCCGGCTCCGCCGCGTCAACCTAGCCAGTTGCATGGATTGTGCGCACCCGCGCGACCGGCGCGGCTGCCGCCTAGCCGAGGAGCCGGATCGACGCCAGCACGGCCAGCCCCGAGACGAGCGTGAGCCCTGAGGCCGTGGTGAGCTCGACCCTCAGCGTGCCTTCG
>NZ_JALBHA010000533.1:0-4155 GCF_023006445.1 Bradyrhizobium sp. SHOUNA76 | reverse complement strand
CGCCGAGCTTCGGCCGGCCGCGGCCGCGCGGCTCGCTTGATGGCGTGCTCTCCTCGACCGGGGGCGGGACGAGCTTCGCCAACCGCGTCAGCACTTCGCGGTCCCCGCCGCGCAGATCGAAGTCGATCGATCGGCCGGTGTCGTCCTCGAAGATGATGATGGGCTCGTCCGGCAGTGGCGCCATCCGCTTGACGATTAGCGCGACTTCCCCTGCCGGTCCGGACACCAGGCGACGCGGGCCTTGGAAAGCGGTGAAAATCTTCTGCATTGGAATCATTGCCATATTGACGATGCCGGGCCGTTTAATACCCGGGTATATTTAGGTTGTCAATATACCCGGGTGAAATTATCCGACCGGATGGCTCGACATTGCGTTCCCGGGCTGGCAGGTACGCGGCCGACCGACCACGCCTAGCCACCACGCCTAGCCTTGGGGGACCTCGCCGATGCTGACCGTTCACCACCTCAACAATTCCCGCTCGCAGCGCGTGCTGTGGCTGCTCGAAGAGTTGGGCGTGCCCTACGAGATCGTGCGCTATCAGCGCCAGGCGGATATGCGCGCGCCGAAGGAGCTGCGCGCCATCCATCCGCTCGGCAAGTCGCCCGTCATCACCGACAACGGCAACACCATCGCCGAGTCAGGCGCGATCATCGAATATCTCATCGCGACCTACGGCAACGGCCGCCTGATTCCGCCTCCGAACACGCCGGAGCGGCTGCGCTTCACCTATTGGCTGCATTATGCCGAAGGATCCGCGATGCAGCCGTTGCTGCTGAAGCTGCTATTCACGCTGATGCCGAAGCGCGCGCCCGCACTGCTTCGTCCGCTGGTGCGCAAGGTCTCGAACACGGCGCTGACCACGCTGGTCAATCCGCAGCTCAAGCAGCACATGGATTACTGGGAAGGCGAGCTTGCGAAGAGCGAGTGGTTCGCTGGCAACGACTTCACGGCTGCCGACATTCAGATGAGCTTTCCGCTGGAGGCGGCGCAAGCGCGCGGCGGCCTCGAGCAGGGCCATCCCAAGGCGATGGCATTCCTCGAGCGCATCCACGCGCGGCCGGCCTATGCTCGTGCGTTGGAAAAGGGCGGACCGTATCAGGTGGGGCGGTAAGTTTTCCTCGCCGCCCCACGCCGGGAGTTTAGTCCGCGTGCAGGACGCGCCCGCGCGTCTCGGGCAGCGCAAAGGCGGCAATGAAGAACACAGCGTAGGCCACCACCGCGAAGATCGCGATCGCATTCGCAAGCGACGTCGTCGCCGAGAGCGCGCCAACGAGGAACGGAAACAGCGCGCCGATGCCGCGGCCGAAATTGTAGCAAAAGCCCTGGCCGGAGCCGCGCAGCCGCGTCGGATAAAGCTCGGTCAGGAACGCGCCGATGCCGGAGAAATAGCCCGAGGCGAAGAAGCCGAGCGGGAAACCGAGCACCCAGAGGACTTCATTGGTGAGCGGCAGCTGCGTATAGAGCAGCACCACAGCCATGGCGCCGATCGAGAAGATCAGGAACAGATTGCGACGTCCGATGCGGTCGGCAAGCCAGGCGCCGACGAGATAGCCGATGAAGGAGCCGATGATCAGCGTCGAGAGATAGCCGGTCGAGCCGACGATCGACAGATGCCGCTCCTTGGTCAGGAATTGCGGCACCCAGAACGTGACGGCGTAGTAGCCGCCCTGGCAGCCCGTCGCCATCAGCGACGCCAGGATCGTGGTCTTCAGGATCGGACCGGAGAAAATCTCCCAGAGCGCCGGGCGATCGCCGCTCGCGGCCTGCCTGGCGCGGGCCTGGGCCGAGATTTCCGGCTCGGTGACGGAGCGGCGGATGTAGAACACGAGCAGCGCCGGCAGCGCGCCGATCACGAACATCCAGCGCCAGGCCGTCTCCGGCGGCAAGACCGAGAACAGGATCGCTTGCGACAGCACCGCGAGGCCCCAGCCGACCGCCCAGCCCGACTGCACCGAGCCCACGGCACGTCCGCGATATTGCGGCCGGATCGCTTCACCCATGAGCACGGCGCCCGCCGCCCATTCGCCGCCGAAGCCGAGGCCGAGCACGGCACGTGCAATCAGGAGCTGGTCGAAGTTCTGCACGACGGCACAGACCAGCGAGAAGAACGAGAACCAGATGATGGTGATCTGGAGCGTTCTCACCCGCCCGATATGGTCGGAGAGATAACCGCCGAGCCAGCCGCCGATCGCGGAGGCGAGCAGCGTCACCGTTCCGGCAAGGCCAGCGGAGGCCGCATCGACCTTCCACAGCGCGATGATGGTGCCGATCACCAGCGGATAGATCATGAAGTCCATGCCGTCGAGCGCCCACCCGGCCGCACAGGCCCAGAACGTCCGGCGCTCCGGCGTGCTCATGTCGCGATAGAACGCCAGCAGGCTGGTGTCCTCGATCTCGGCGCGTTCGATACGCTGGTTCGGATCGGTCGTCGTCATGTGCGTCTCCCCGGCAGTTTCTTGAAAGCTGCGCTTTGGTAGCACGCGTGGTCGCGGGAGCTAGCGGGCCCGCGCTCCCGTGCCATGCAAATGACCGGCCTACTGCCCCGCGGCCTCCGCACCGCGCGTGCGCAGATCGGGCGCGCCGAGCGGCCCGTTCGGAGTCACGAGGATCGAATTGGCCGACGTCTGCCCCATCGGCTCGACGACGAAATGACCCATTGCCTTCAGGCTGAGCAGCACGTCGTCGGGAAAGCCGCGCTCGATGCGCACTTCGTCCGGCAGCCATTGATGATGCAGCCGCGGCGTCGAAACGGCAGCGGCCACGTCCATCTTGTAGTCGAGGACGTTCACGATCACCTGGAGCACCGTCGAGATGATGCGGCTGCCACCGGGCGAACCTGTCACCAGCACCGGCTTGCCGTCCCGCAGCACGATGGTCGGTGACATCGAGGATAGCGGCCGCTTGCCCGGTCCGGGCAGATTGGCCTCGAAGCCGACCAGGCCATAGGCATTGGAAGCGCCGATCGCTGCGGTGAAGTCGTCGAGTTCGTTGTTGAGCAGCACGCCGGTGCCGTCGGCGACGAGGCCGACGCCATAACTGAAGTTCAGCGTATAGGTGTTGCTGACGGCGTTGCCGCGGCCGTCGACGACCGAGAAATGCGTGGTGTTGCTGCCCTCGCGCGGTGAGGGAGCCGCCGAAGCCAGCTCCTTCGACGGCGTGGCGCGATCGGCGGAGATGCCTGCGCGCAACTTGGCGGCGTAGTCCTTGGCGGTCAGCGTCTCGATTGGTGCGTTGACGAAGGCGGGATCGCCGAGATAGCGCGCACGGTCCGCATAGGCGCGCTTCATGGCTTCGATCAAAAGATGCAGCGACGCCGGCGAACCCTGCTTCAAATCCGCGAGCTGGAAGCCTTCGAGAATGTTGAGGGTCTCCACCAGCACCACGCCGCCAGACGAAGGCAGCGGCATCGATACGATGTCGTAGCCGCGATAGGTGCCGCGCACCGGCGCGCGGATCACCGCCTGATAGGATTTCAGGTCGGCCGGCGTCATGATGCCGCCGGCGTCCGTCACGGCCTTGGCGAGCTTTTCCGCAACCGGCCCCTCATAGAAGCCGCGTGGCCCCTGCGCCGCGACGGCTGACAGCGTTTCAGCGAGATCGCCCTGCACCAGCCTGTCGCCTTCACTGATCGGCGTGCCATCCGGCCGCGAGAAGATTTTGGCCGAGGAAGGCCAGCGTGCCAGCCGCCGGTGCCAGCCCGGCAGCGTGTCTGCCATGTCGTCGCTGACGACAAAACCATCGCGGGCGAGTGCAATCGCAGGCTCGAGCAGTTGTGCCAGCGTGAACTGGCCCGAGCCGTATTTTTCCAATGCGAGAGCGAGACCTGCGACGGTGCCGGGCACGCCAATGCCAAGCGCGGAATCCCGTGATTTCGCTACGTCCGGCTTGCCGTCGGGTCCGAGGAATATTTGTGGCGTGGTCGCCGCGGGCGCCGTCTCGCGGTAATCAATCGTGATGTCTTCATTGCGATCGACGGAATGGATCACCATAAAACCGCCGCCGCCGACATTGCCGGCGCGCGGATAGGTCACGGCCATCGCAAAACCGGTCGCGACGGCGGCATCGACCGCATTACCGCCGCGCCGCAGGATGTCGGCACCGACCTGCGCAGATATCTTCTCCTGCGCGACCACCATGCCGTGTTCGGCGGCGAC
>NZ_JALBHA010000532.1:0-4165 GCF_023006445.1 Bradyrhizobium sp. SHOUNA76 | reverse complement strand
GATCTCGTCGGCGCGGCCGGTGTGCGGCACCACGATGTTTTCGGCGCCGTCGGCGAACTGCTTGATGGTGGCGGTGATCGAGGCAAGCGGCCGGGCGACCGAGCGGGCGATGATGACGATGCCGATCACGACCAGGGCCAGCGCCACGCCGCCGAGGCAGGTGAGCACGAAGGACAATTCGCGATTGGTCTCGGTCTGCTGCGCGATCTGCCTGGCGCGCTCGGCATAGACCTTGGAAAGCGCCTCGAGATCCTTGTTCAGCGCCGAGCGCACGGTGCGGTTGGCGTCGTTGTCGCCCCATTCACGGCCCGCGGCCGCATTGATCTCGACGCCGCGGCGCACCAGTTCCTTGCGGAACTCGACGAACTGCTCGATGCGCTTCTTGAAGGTCGCAAACTGCTCGGCATCGTCGGCTTTGACGATGGTCTCCCAGCGCTTCACGACGTCAAGGATCTGCGCGTTGAACTTGAGCAGGCCCTCGCCGTATTTCTTCACGACGGCGGGCTCGGTCGACATGTAGACGCCACGCGACTCCATCACGACCGCATAGACCAGCGAGTTGACCCGCTCGACGTTCAGCGCGGCAGCGTTCGCCGTCTCGATCGCGCTGGTCAGCTCGGCACCGCGGCGGCTGTTGTAGTCGGAGAGCATCGCGATCGCCGCCGTGAGCAGCGCGAACAGCGCGAAGATCGCGTAGAGCTTGGTGGCGAGCGTGAAGCGGCCGGCGAGGCCGCCGGCATTGCCAGGTTGGTCAGTGGTCATGGTGTTCAGGGCCCCGGAATGGCCTGAAGCGGCCGGTGAGCACGGTCGTCTGAATTTGATGCAAAACTATGCAGAACGAAGATGGATGCGGCGTTAACGCGGGGGCTGGTCCCCTTCGCCCTTGGTCGAAAGAAAGTAAGATATTTCAGCGTCTTGATCCGAAGGTATAGTCTTGAGATCGCGCTGGAGTCGGTCACTGGCCGACGAACCCCGGAGAGCCCCTTGGTCTACCGCCACACCATCGACGCCACGACCTACACGTTTCCGGACCTGCGCGATCTCCTCGCCAAGGCGACGCCGCCGCGCTCCGGCGACCGGCTGGCCGGGATCGCCGCCGACACGGCCGAGCAGATGATCGCGGCGCGGATGGCGCTCGCCGACGTTCCGCTCGCCCAATTCCTGCAGGAAGCCGTCATCCCCTATGAGGCCGACGAGGTCACCCGCCTCGTCATCGACAGCCATGACGCCAAGGCCTTCGCGCCGGTGGCATCCCTGACGGTCGGCGGCTTCCGCGACTGGCTGCTGTCGGATGCCGCCACGCCGGAGGTCCTGAAGACGCTCGGGCCCGGCATTACCCCGGAGATGGCGGCTGCGGTCTCAAAACTGATGCGCAACCAGGACCTGATCCTGGCGGCGCGGAAATGCGAGGTCACCACCGCCTTCCGCAACACCATCGGCCTGAAGGGGCGGATGAGCACGCGGCTGCAGCCCAACCATCCGTTCGACGATGCCAGGGGCATCACCGCCTCGATCCTGGACGGCATCCTGCTCGGGGCCGGCGACGCCTGCATCGGCATCAATCCCGCGAGCGACGATCCGGCCGTCATTGCGCAATTGCTGCGGCTGCTCGACGAGATCATCGTGCGGCTGAAGATCCCGACGCAAGGTTGCGTGCTGACCCATGTCACGACGACGCTGTCGCTGATCGGGCAGGGCGTGCCGGTCGATCTCGTCTTCCAGTCGGTTGCCGGCACCGAGGCCGCCAACCGCAGCTTCGGCATCGACCTTGCGCTTCTGAAGGAGGCGCAGGAGGCCGGCCTGTCGCAGAAGCGCGGCACCGCCGGGCAAAACGTGATGTATTTCGAGACCGGGCAGGGCTCGGCGCTGTCGGCGGGCGCCCATCACGGCGTCGACCAGCAGACCTGCGAGGCGCGCGCCTATGCGGTTGCCCGCGCCTTTGCCCCGCTATTGGTCAACAGCGTGGTCGGCTTCATCGGCCCGGAATATCTCTATGACGGCAAGGAAATCATCCGGGCGGGACTGGAGGATCATTTCTGCGGCAAGCTGCTCGGCCTGCCGCTCGGGATCGACATCTGCTATACCAACCATGCCGAGGCGGACCAGGACGACATGGATAATCTGCTGACGCTGCTCGCCGCCGCCGGCGTCACCTTCATCATGGGCGTCCCCGGTGCCGACGACGTCATGCTGAACTACCAGTCGACGTCTTTTCACGACGCGCTCTATGTCCGTGACGTCTTCGGTTTGCGCCGCGCGCCGGAATTCGAGGACTGGCTGGCGCGGTCGGGCATTACAGGCGCCGATTTCCGGCTTGCCCGCGATGCAGGCCAGCTGCCCGATTTTGCCTCGCGGCTGATCGCGTGAGGCAGTACGAGGCGTCAAACTCTCCCCTTCAGGAAACCATCGGCGCCTGCCGGAATTATGCTTGTGCCACAATATTGAGAAATTCCGGCGACAGCGTTACGTTATATGTCTGGCTGGCAATTTCCGCACCATTCGGTCGAGCGTGGCGGGGGAGCTTTGATGCGAGCTGAAAGTAACGGAACGTCCCGGCGGATCCTCTGTGTGTTTCCGCGCTACACCTCGTCGTTCGGTACGTTCGAGCATTCCTATCCCCTGACCGATGGTGTCCGCGCCTTCATGCCGCCGCAGGGGCTGTTGCTGATCTCCGCCTATCTTCCGAAAGACTGGCAGGTCAAATTCGTCGACGAGAACCTCCGCCGCACGACCAGGGAAGAATTCGAATGGGCCGAGGCGGTTTTCGTCAGCGGCATGCACATCCAGCGCCAGCAGATGAACGACATCTGCCGCCGCGCGCACGAGTTCGATTTGCCGGTCGCGCTCGGCGGTCCCTCCGTCAGCGCCTGTCCTGACTATTACCCCTCGTTCGACTATCTCCATGTCGGCGAGCTCGGTGATGCCACCAACCAGCTGATCGAGATCCTGTCGCGCGACTCCTCCCGCCCCGAGGGCCAAGTGGTGCTGACGACCAAGGATCGCGTGCCGATGACGGAGTTTCCGATCCCGGCCTACGAACTTGCCGACGTGAAGAAATATTTCCTCGGCAGCATCCAATATTCCAGCGGCTGTCCCTATCAGTGCGAGTTCTGCGACATCCCCGGCCTCTACGGCCGCAACCCGCGCATCAAGTCGCCGCAGCAGATCATCGCCGAGCTCGACCGCCTGCGCGAATTCGGCATGACCGACACGGTCTATTTCGTCGACGACAATTTCATCGGCAACCGCAAGGCGGCGATGGACCTGTTGCCGCACCTGATCGAATGGCAGAAGCGGACGGGCTACGTGGTGCGGCTCGCCTGCGAGGCGACGCTCAACATCGCCAAGAGGCCCGAGATCCTCGAGAAGATGCGCGAGGCCTATTTCATCACCATCTTCTGCGGCATCGAGACGCCGGATCCCGACGCGCTGAAGGCGATGCAGAAGGACCACAACATGATGGTCCCGATCCTGGAGGGCGTGCGCACCATCAACTCCTACGGCATGGAGGTCGTCTCGGGCATTATCATGGGGCTCGACACCGACAAGCCGAATACGTCGGAGGCGCTGCTCGACTTTGTCGAGGAGTCCCGGATTCCGCTGCTCACGATCAACCTGCTTCAGGCGCTGCCGAAGACCCCGCTGTGGGACCGGCTCGAGCGCGAGGGTCGGCTGGTCGACGACGACGGCCGCGATTCCAACGTCGACTTCCTGTTGCCCTATGACGAGGTCGTCGCATCCTGGAAGCACGCCATGGGCGTCGCCTACGAGCCCGAGAAGGTCTACGCGCGCTTCCAGTATCAATGCGACCACGTCTATGTGCACCGCCTCAAGACGCCGGTGCCGGACGAGATGAGGACCTGGCGCAACATCCGGCGTGGACTCGTCATGCTGCGCAACATCTTCTGGAAGGTCGGTGTGCTCGGCGACTACAAGCGCGTGTTCTGGAAGTTCGCGCTCGGGCGCATCAAGCGCGGCGATCTCGAAGGCCTGATCGGCTGCACCCTGATCGCGCACCATCTCATCACCTTTGCGCGCGCGGCCTCCAGCGGCAGGCAGAACGCCTCGAACTACTCGATCCGGCTGCGCGAGGCCGCCGTTCCCGCCGAATGAGTGACAAGTCCGTTCCGGCTCGCCCGACCCTCGACCTGCGGTCGTTCACGCC
>NZ_JALBHA010000531.1:0-4171 GCF_023006445.1 Bradyrhizobium sp. SHOUNA76 | reverse complement strand
CGACAGCACGGCGAAGACAGCGATCGCGGCGGCCAGAGCGCGCGCGGTGCCGGTCGGGGGCGGTGCGACCGGGGCCGGCCGGAAGTCGTCGAAACGCGGGATATGGCCGCGGATGTCGAGCAAGGAGAAAATCAGTTCGAGTGCGAGAATCCTCATGGGCAAACGCTCCGGATGCCGTGCGAATTGCCACAATCTTGGCCCGGAACCGGTCGTCGAGCTTTGCGCGAGCGCAATGTCCGGGGCACACCGGCCGACTTTGCGCGAGCGCAAGGTCGCTTCCGTGGATCCGGGGTACTGGAATGCATTCCGTGATTTGCCGTGACAACTGCACACGGCGGAAATTTACGAATGGGTAAGACATGAGAGCTGATCTTGCGGCGAGCTACGGCGAAGAACGATTGCCACGCTACACGAGCTATCCGACCGCACCGCATTTCTCGTCGGAAATCGGAGAAGGCGCCTACGCCCGGTGGCTGGCGGAGCTGCCGGCGGGCACCAGCGCGTCACTCTATCTCCACGTGCCGTTCTGCCGCGAGATGTGCTGGTATTGCGGCTGTCATACCCAGATCGTCCGCCGCGACGAACTCATCGCCGGCTATCAGCGGACGCTGCGCAACGAGATCGCCCTGGCCGCCGAAACCATCGGCCGCCGTATCAAGGTGGAGCACATCCATTTCGGCGGCGGCACGCCGACGATCATGGCGCCGGAGGCTTTCGCCGAGTTGATGGCGACGATGCGCCAAAAATTCTTCGTGCTGCCCTCGGCCGAGATCGCGGTCGAGATCGATCCCCGCACATTGACCGCCGACATGGTCGAGGCGATGCGGCTCTCCGGCGTCAACCGCGCGAGCCTTGGCGTGCAGAGCTTCGATCCCGTGGTGCAGCGGGCGATCAATCGCGTGCAGAGCTACGAGCAGACGGCTTCCGTGGTCGACATGCTCCGGCGTGCCGGCATCGAGGGGCTCAATTTCGACCTGATCTACGGGTTGCCGCACCAGACCGTCGCGTCGTGTCTGGATACGGTCCGGCGCAGCCTCGCGCTCGCGCCCGACCGCTTCTCCGTGTTCGGCTATGCGCACGTGCCGAGCTTCAAGAAGCATCAGCAGATGATCAACGAGGCCGTGCTGCCGGACGGTCTCGCGCGTCACGACCAGGCTTGCGCGATCGCCAACGCGCTGAAGGAGGCCGGTTACGTGCAGATCGGGCTCGATCATTTCGCGCGGCCCGGCGATTCCATGGCCGTGGCCTTCGAGGACCGGACATTGCGGCGCAACTTTCAGGGCTACACCACCGACAAGGGTGAAGTCCTGCTCGGTTTCGGCGCGAGCGCGATTGGGCATTTGCCGCAGGGTTACGTCCAGAACGAGGTGCAGATCGGCGCCTATGCGCAGAACATCGCCGCCGGCCGTCTCGCCACGGCGAAGGGCTATGGGCTCACCGCCGACGACCGGTTGCGGGCCGACATCATCGAACGGATCATGTGCGAGTTCAGCGCCGACCTCGGCGACATCTGCGCGCGCCATGGTGCAGAGGCCGGGGAGATGCTGAACTCGGCGGCGCGTCTGAAGCCGCTGATCTCCGACGGCGTCGTCAGGCTGGAGGGCAATCGCCTCGCAGTCGCAAAGGATTCGCGCTTCCTGGTTCGGAGCGTCGCCGCCGCGTTCGACGCGCACCTGAATCCGGCAAAGCAACTGCACAGCCGCGCTGTGTAACCCTCTCCGTCATTCCGGGTTCGCGACTTCGTCGCGCCCCGGCATGACGGCGGAGAGAAGCAGCACCAGCTTGCGCTTCCACAAAGAAACTTCGCTCCCCTCCGTTATCGTCCTATCGGAACGGAGTTGTCCATGTCTTTTGGATCCCACGATCTGGTCGATGACATCATGCGCACGGCGCCGCACACGATCCGCGTGTTTCTGGCCTTCAGGATGGCTTGTGTCGGTTGCCCGATCGCAACCTTCCACACGGTGGATGATGCCTGCCGCGAGCACGGCATCGACCGCGAAAAATTCCTCGCCGCGTTGTGCGATTGCGTGCCGGCGTGAAGCGGTCTGGAATTCGCGCGGGCGCGCGCGGATTCCCGGGTGAGGGAGGGCTTTCGCCGTAAGCGGAAGCGCCCCTCACCCCTATCCTGGGCGGAGACGTTTTGGTGCGGCTCACGCCGGTCCGCTGTCGGGGCTCCGCTCCGCCAACACGACGATGCCGTGCGGATCGCGCAGGATGATGCGCTGACGGCCGCTCTCGACGAGGCCTTGGCTTTCCCAACCGCTCAGGATGCGGCTGACGGTGTGCAGCGTGGTGCCGGTCATCTGCGCGATGTCCTGGCGGCTGATCGGGAAGTCGATCTCGATGCCGTGGTCGAGCTTCTTGCCGGACTGCTTGGCGAGGCGCAGCAGCGCATGCGCGACGCGCTGCTCGACCTGCTGGGTCGACATTTCCAGGATGCGGGTGTGGCTCTCCTGGAGGCGCGTGCCGACGGTCTGGAGCGTGTTGGCGGCAAGCGAGGGAAACCGCTCGATCAGCCGCGGCCAGGCCGAGGTCGGCCAGATCAGCACCACGCTGTCGTCGACCGCGATCGCCGTCGCCGGATATCGTGTGGCACCGATCGCCATGGCCAGCCCGAAGGTTTCGCCGGGCGCGACATAGCGTACCACGATCTGCTCGCCGGTCGGCGTGGTCTTGGCGGCGCGGACATGGCCGTGCAGCAGCAGGAAGAAGGATTGCGCGTCCGCGCCCTGCTCGAAGATGGCGCTGTTCTTGGGATAACGCGCCGAGCGGGCCTCACGCAGGATCTCGTCCAGAGCTTCCGGTGTAACCCCGGCAAACAGCGGCAAATGCGCAACCAGCGATGTGTCGACCTTGGCCATTTTGCCTCCTTGGCGCTGGGGAGTGTGATGGCACCTGCAATCGTCCGATAGTTTGCGATAGCGCAAAACGGGACGGCCGGTTGGCAGTATTTTTCAGGCAACGGTCTGAATTTCATTGGAGTTGACCCCATGGCTGGAGCCCGATCCCGCAACTTTCAGGGCTGGCCGCTGTTCGCGAACAGTTTTCGGCCCTTTTTCCTGCTCGCCGCGATCCAGGCGGGGCTGTCGATCCTGGCCTGGCTGCCGATGTTCTATGGCGAATTGTCGGTGAGTTCCGCATTCGCGCCGCGCGACTGGCACGTCCACGAGATGCTCTATGGCTTCCTGCCGGCGGTGATCACCGGGTTTCTGTTCACGGCGATTCCGAACTGGACCGGGCGGTTGCCGATCCAGGGCACCTCGCTGGGAGCGCTGTTGATGGTCTGGCTTGCCGGGCGTGTCGCGGTGACGTTGTCGGCCGATATCGGCTGGGCCTTTGCACTGGTCGTCGATGCCGCCTTCCTGACGCTGGTCGTCGCCGCCGCGGCGCGCGAGATCATCGCAGGCGGCAACTGGCGCAACCTGCCCGTCGTGGTGCTGGTGTCCGTTCTGCTCGCCGGCAATGTCGCTTTTCATCTCGAGGCGCATTACCAGGGCGCGGCCGATGTCAGCATCCGGGTCGGCATCGGTGTGGTCGTGCTTCTGATCGCGCTGATCGGCGGCCGCATCATTCCGAGCTTCACCCGCAACTGGCTGGTCAAGTTCAATTCTGGCCGTCTGCCGGTGCCGTTCGGGCGCTTCGATGGCGCCGTGATCGGATTGAGTGCGCTCGCGCTCATCTCGTGGGTCGTAGCACCGTTGAATGCCGTCACCGGTGTTTTGATGGCGCTGGTCGGCGGGCTGCATCTGGTGCGGCTTGCGCGCTGGGCCGGCGATCGCACCTTCCGTGAGCGGCTGCTGGTGATCCTGCATGTCGGCTACGTCTTCGTGCCGTTCGGCTTCATCCTGCACGCCCTGGCGGTTCTCGGAACGCTGCCACCAAGCGCCGGCATCCACGCCTGGATGACGGGTGCGGCGGGAACCATGACGCTCGCAGTGATGACCCGCGCGAGCCTCGGCCATACCGGCCAGGCGTTGACGGCTTCGCCGGCGATCCAGGGAATCTATGCTGCGATCGTCATCGCGGCTCTGGCCCGCGTTGCCGCCGTGGCGTTGCCCGCGCATAGCGATGTGTTGTTGCACGTCGCCGCCTGCGGCTGGCTCGTCGCGTTCCTCGGATTTGCCGTCGCGTTCGGCCCGCTGCTCGCCGGCAGCCGGCGGCGTGCCCT
>NZ_JALBHA010000530.1:0-4218 GCF_023006445.1 Bradyrhizobium sp. SHOUNA76 | reverse complement strand
CGGCCAGCAGCAGCGGCCGCGGGGCGCCGGCTCGTGCCGCGATCGCCGTGAGCGCTCCGAGCGGAATCGCGAGGTAATAGGCGTAGCGCTGCTCCAGGCAGAGCGGACAGGGCAGGATCTCCAGCACGAGCTGGAAGAACCAGGCGCCCGCGATGGTCGCAGCCGCGATCAGCGTGACGAGCAGCGAGGCCGTCAGCGCGGAGCCGCCGGCAGCCGGCTTGAACGCAGGTATCGCGGCACTCTGGGTCGTCACGGCAGCCTCTTTCCGATCGGTCGCGCCCTTAAGCCTCTAGCTCCGGTCCATGCGGCTGTCGAGAACGGGCGGGATCACTTTGGCGCGGGTTGACCCCGCTTTGTCCATGGCTATAGTCCGCCGGCTTCGCGACGCTCCCTTCAAGGGCTGACCGAGGGCCCCTGTGGCGGAACTGGTAGACGCGCTCGACTCAAAATCGAGTTCCGCAAGGAGTGCTGGTTCGATTCCGGCCAGGGGCACCACGCTTCGGGCTTCGCGTGGCGCGGCCATGCTGAACCGAAGAGTGAAGCGTGTCCGTCCGGCGAAGCCTCTTGGCGAAGACGGACTGATCATAATCCCCCCAGCGCGGCCTGTGCCACCTCCTCACGGTTGACGACCGGCACCTTTCGGCGCGGGCCGCGATAGTTGTGCGCGCTCCGGCGACACGACCATCTCCCTGCCGCAGGCGCTACATCGCGCGGAAGTGCCGAGGATTTCGCAGGCCGGGTCGCCCGCGGCGATGCCATGCCGGCATTTCGGGCAGAGATAGCCTTCAGGCGTCTCGACGAAATCATATGACGGACCGACATAGGCGCAAACGAATCGATCTGTCCGGCTTGCAGAGCCGGCGATCTGGAGTTCGTTCTGGTCTTTCATCACATGAGCGGAATGTCGAAAATGATGACCGCGAATAGCAGCTGGATCCAGTTCGCTTCGGCGATCGAAAGCAATGCCTCGGGCATCGCGACCTGCCTTCGCTGGGCGCATAGCGCGCCGCGCCAGCGTTAATCTAGACCTTTGCAACTGGCGGGCGAAGTGGGTTTTTGGGGGCGGCCGGCGTCGGGAACTCCGTTCCTTGACACTTTGCTAATCTTTCTCGCCAAATCGCCGGATCGGCTCGCCCTCCCCTCTCTGGCAATCGTCACTTCGCTCCTGTATAAACCGGTAGCTTCTTCTGTAACTCGAAGGAGCTCTCATGAACGACCTGCACGCGTGGCTTTCGCAACAGCACCACGGTTTGCGGACCTTCCAGACCTTTCAGCAAAAGCTCGAGACGCTCGGCCGGCGCGATCCCGCCCAGCGCGGCCTGTGCTGCCTGCTCAGCAATGTCGTCGGCAGCTATGTCGAGGCCTTTGACGAAGATCCGCTGCCGGTCGAGGTCGCCGACGGCGCCTATCATCGCCTGCTGACGCTGGTCGAAAGCCTCGATCTTCACGGAGACGCCGCTCGCCGCCTCACCGACATCAACCGCGTGGCAACCTGCGAATTGTGGCGGTGATCGGCAGGAGGAGCGCGCACACGTCAATTTTCAAACGACGAGACACACCGCTACAGCCTCGCGGCGCATAACGCCCGAGTGTTGCGCTTCTGTCGGCGCCCCTTCCTTGGAAAGGGCGCAGGGAAGGCCGGGCGCCGGCTGGCACCCGCGGTCCGCTGTGCGCAAATTGCGCGAAGACAGATGCACAGCGGCATACAGGGCAGCCTGGACATCCCGGCCTTTCCCTGCGCAGTGGTTTGACGGCTTATGGCGCGCTCTCCCCGGGGAGCGATGCACTATTGCCCCCGTCGCCTTGCGGATGACTGGTGCGCGTGCCCGGTCGGGCCGCTTCACCACCGCAAGCCTTGACGCACAGACCCCGGGCGTCAGGACGACACGCTTTTGCCGTACGCGGACCGCACCGGTCGTGTGCGCGCCAGTCAACCGCTCACGGGCCAAGCCCGCCCTGCGATTGCTGGCGCGCCGATGCGCTCCACGTCCACCGCCACCCGGCCCGCGTATCGTGACGATCGCGAAACGCCCCTTATCCATGGGCCGGGATGACGACGCACATACGACATTTCCGAATTTCGGTCAAGCAGAATTTGGGCGCGCGAAACGGCGGGCGTTCGGACAGATCGTTCCGATTGAGAACAGCTTCTGGAGCCCAATGGCCTCATTCTGGCCCGCGTGTCTCCACGTCGTCATTGCGAGCGCAGCGAAGCAATCCAGGAATGCATCCACGGATGTCGCCTGGATCTGCTTCGTCGCAAGTGCTCCTCGCAATGTTGAGGATGAGAGATTTCCCGTCCAACTGCCGTCCGGCGCGGAGGCCCCAGGAGCGAAGTCGCACCTGCCGTTCGCGCGCCGAATGATCGATAGGGTTTAGATCCCGTACCGCCGCGAGGTGTTCGACTTCGCTGCGCCAGTACCTATATCGTGTGGCAACAGATGTGATGCAGCGGACAGCTTTGATGGCCAGGACACGCACGACGGACGCCGACGACCTTCCCCGCTATTTCGTCTGGGTCCGGGGCCTGGAAGGCCCCGAGCCGCAGAAATGGACGGCCATGGATTTCGGCGTCGGCGATTGGAAGCGACCGCTCGTGCTGGCCTATCTGGAGCTGCCACAGGACGAACGGCGTTTGTCATTGTCGGCGCTGGCCCGGCGCTATCCGCCGCCGCGGGTTGATCTTTCGTGAGCCGGGCGAGGGTGTGTACTCATCAACATTCGCTCCGCCAGGCAAAGCTGGAAGTCACCCCCTCAAGCGTTATCGGCGGCTTGTGACCCTGTGCAGCCGCCGCGGCCAGTATACCTCTGTATGATCCACTTGCCGAACCAATGGAGTAACGTCCCTCCGACTTTGATGGGGACTTTACATGGATCTGTTCCGCGCGGAGAAAATCGGCGAAGTCGAAAATAATTCGGCGCGAAAATGTCGGGTCTGCGACAAGCAATTACAGCTGGTTCGCACGATACTGAACATGGAAACCGGCAACCTCATGCACCTGTTCGAATGCGAATGCGGCGACCGCATCTGGAACGACTGAGGCCGCCTCAGTTGGCGGCCATTTTCAGTTCAAAAGATGCTGAGCAGATGGGCTGGTGTTGGATGCGCCGACATCTCCGTCAAGCTGAATGGGCGGCGGGCATGCTATCGGCGAGCATCGCACACTCGGGCACCGACGATTTTTGGTATCGATCTTCCGCGAGCACGCACCCCTACGAGGATACGGGACGCGTTCTCTAGCCACATGGGAGAACGAGATGAAATCAGAATTCGCAAATCGCGGTCGTGCAGCAAGATAGGTCGAGGAGCCTTGACATAACGGCGCTCGACCACGACGGCGGTGACCATCCGACACCGCCGTTTCGACAACAACCTTTGGCTTTTTGAAGCAAGCGACTTCCGAAAGTGGTCCATCGGCGAAGGCGGAAATCAGGGAAGCCGAACGCTCCAATCACCTCTCGCGCCGCGGCCTTCTTTCACGGGGTACGGACGGAGAAATGCGAGTAACGTGCCGTTGCGGAGCGTAAAACGCACTTTCGGGAGGACCGTCGCATGATCGATAGACGAAGCCTCGTTACGAGCGCGATCATCATTGTGCTCGAGCCGCGATTGGCCAGCGCGCAGCGATCAGGAAAGTTATCGCGAGTTGTCTCCTTTTCGGTCGCCGCTGGTCCGAACCCTCTTGCGGATTCGTTCACGGCGTTAGCCCCCGTGCATGAGTCCCCAGGTGGCCCTTAGCTGCCGCTCTTTTTCGGCGTCCGACGTCGGCTTGCAGGGTACCAACGGACCTAGGTCGAATACGGCCGCAAGGCCCTCATGTGGCCAAACTCGGACGTTGTGAGCTGCGGTAACGGGCCGGTGTCAGAGGCAGAGCGGACCGGTCGGCGCCTGAGTGCCGCGCTGAGCACGGATTTCAGCTTAGGTGCGACCCCACAACCGTCTACCCGCGCCGACGCGGGTCATCGCCGCCCCCATGATTATGGGTGTCACGACATCCGCACTGCGGTTAAACTTGCCCTTGCGCCGCGGGGGACACGCGGGTGCGGGACCATGATCATGACTGAACAGGGCGAGACGGGTGACACCATCACCATCCTCCTCGTCGAGGACGACGCACCGACCTGCTGGCGGCTGCAGGATGCGCTGGTCAAGGCCGGCTACGAGGTGCGCAGCGCCGGCACGCTCGGCGAAGCCCGTGCCGCCCTCGCCGGCGGGGC
>NZ_JALBHA010000052.1:0-23123 GCF_023006445.1 Bradyrhizobium sp. SHOUNA76 | reverse complement strand
ACGCAAAACGCTTGCAGCGCTCATAGGTCTCAGCCCACGTGAAGCTGCGCCCCTCATAGACCGTGCTGACATGATCGGGATAGACGGCGGCGCTGCGCGCGAGGAAGCTCAACGGGCTCAGCGGCACGTAGTTGGCGGGGGTCTTGTCGAGGCCGATATCGTACTGGTTTAGCTGCTCACTCATCGACGCCCTCCTTAAACCGCGCCTCAAAGGAATCCGATCGAGATCCAGGGGAAGATCGCGACGATGATCAATCCCACCAGCAGTGCCAGCAGATAGCCCCAGATCGGCCGAATGCCCTCGGCCGGATCGACGCGTCCGATGGCGCAGGCGGCATAATAGCCGACGCCGAAGGGCGGGGCGAATAATCCGATGCCCATGGCGAGAATGATCACCATGGCGTAGTGCACCTCGTGCACGCCGACGGCCCGGGCGATCGGAAACAGCAGCGGCCCGAACAGCACGATCGCCGGGATGCCCTCCAGCACGCTGCCGAGGATGGTGAAGGCCAGGATCGAGACGGCGATGAAGGTCGCCGCTCCCCCGGGCAGTCCGGTCATGGCTGCAGCCAGCGAGCGCGAGAAGCCTGATTGCGTCAGGCCCCAGGCCATGCCGGTCGCGGTGCCGATGATCAGGAGGATGGCGCCCGAAAGCGCCGCAGTCTCGACCAGCATCGGGAACAGCCGCTGCCAGTCGAACCGGCGGTAAACGAGGAGGCCAACCAGCGCGCCATAGACGATGCCGATGGTGGAGACCTCGGTCGCGGTCGCGATGCCCTCGACCACGGCGTACCGGATCACGAAGGGCAGTGCGAGCGCGGGCAGGGCGACGACGAAGGTCTTGCCAATCTCACCACCCGTGGCCCGGCGGACGTGGCTCATGTCCTCGTGGCGGTAGCGCCACCATACCAGCATGCACAGCGTGATCGCGAGCACGACGCCGGGCAGGAGGCCGCCGGTGAACAGCGCCGCGATCGAGACGCCCGTCACCGATCCGATCGTGATCAGCACCAGGCTCGGCGGAATGGTCTCGGTCTGGGCGCCCGTGGCCGCCAGCAGCGCGACGAGATCGCCGGGCTTGGCGCCGCGCTGTTTCATCTCCGGAAACAGCACGGGCGCGACGGCCGCCATGTCGGCGGCCTTGGCGCCGGAAATGCCGGAGACCAGATACATCGCGCCGACCAGCACGTAATGCAGGCCGCCGCGGACATGGCCGAGCAGGCTGGCCAGGAACGCCACCATGGCCCGCGCCATGCCGGTCATCTCGATCAGGAGCCCCAGGAACACGAACAGCGGCACCGAGAGCAGGATGAGGTGGCTCATGCCCTCGTCCATCCGCCCGACCAGCACCATGACGGGCGTCCGCGTGGTGAGCGCGAGATAGCCGAAGATCGCGAGGCCAAAGCCGAACGCAATGGGAACGCCGGCAAAGACGCAGAAGCCGGCGACGCCGACGAAGAAGATGACGAGGTTGAGATTGCCGAGCGGCCGCAGCAACGGCTCCGCCAGCCAGAACAGGCCGACCAGGACGGCAACCGATAGTACCGCGGATGCAACCATCCGGTAATCGGCCGCGCGCAGCAGCCGCAGCAAGGCAAAGGCGGCCATCAAGGCAATGCCGGCCGGCAGCGCGGCAGCGCGCCACATATTCGAGATCTGCAGCGCCGGCGTCGTGATGTAGCTTTCCTCGTAGGCATAATCGCCGGACGGCCAGATGATCAGCGCCAGGAACGCCAGCGCCGCGGAGGTCGCGACCAGATCGAGATAGGCCCGCATCGCCGGACCGGCACTCGCGACGATCGCGGTCATGCGCATGTGCTCGGAGCGGCGGAACGCAACCGCCGCGCCCAGCATGGCAAGCCACAGGAACAGGATCGAAGCGAGCTCGTCCGACCAGATCAGCGGACGGTGCAGACCGTAGCGCGCGACCACGCCGGCAAACAGGATCACGATCTCGGCGACGACAAGGATCGCCGCCGGGATTTCGACGACGAGACCGAGCACGCGCTCGATCGAAGTCAGCAGCGAAAGTCGGCGAGGGGACTGAACAGCCGCCTCGCCCGCCACCTCGATCACCTCGATCTCGGCATGAGCCATCCTGATACGAACCTCGGCGGCCCCGACGCGCTACGACAGCTTGCCGACGGCCTTTTCCAGGAGATCCCAGGCCTGGTCGCCATATTTGCCCTTCCATTCCGCATAGAAGCCCGCAGACCGCAGCTTGTCGCGGAACGGCGCCACGGTCGGCTGATTGAAGGTCAGGCCCTTGGTCGCGAGCTCCTGCTGCAGGTTGGCATTGAGCTTGGCGGTATCGGCGCGCTCGTTGACCGCGGCGGCGTTGATGTTCTTGGCGACGATGGTGCGCACGTCCTGGGGCAGCTTTTCCCAGGCTCTGCGGTTGGCCAGGAACCAGAAGCCGTCCCACATGTGGTTGGTCAGCGAGCAGTACTTTTGTACCTCGTAGAGCTTGGCGGTCGAGATGATCGCCAGCGGGTTCTCCTGGCCTTCGACGATCTTGGTCTGGAGCGCCGAATAGACCTCGCTGAAATTGATCGAGGCGGGCGCCGCATCGAACGCCTTGAACATCGAGGTCCACAGCGGCGACACCGGCACGCGGATCTTTAAGCCCTTGAGGTCGTCAGGACCGGTGATCGGCTTGCTCGACGATGTGGTCTGGCGGAAGCCGTTGTCCCAGATCTTGTCCATGACCTCGAGGCCGGCCTTCTTGATCTCGCCGCGGACATGGGCGCCGAGATCGCCGTCCATGGCCTTCCAGACCGTGTCGTAGTCCGGGAACGCGAAGCCGATGCCGTTGATGGACGCGGCCGGCACCAGGGTCGACAGGATCAGGCCGGACAGCGTGAAGAACTCGACGCCGCCGGAGCGGATCTGGCTCAGCATGTCGGTGTCGGACCCGAGCTGGTTGTTCGGGAAGATCTGGAGATCGAACTTGCCGTTCGTCTCGCTCTTGATCGCCGCAGCCATCTCTTTGGCGCGGACGTTCAGCGGATGGGTGTCGGGCAGGTTGTTGGCGTATTTGTAGGTGAACTCGGCGCTCTGCGCGCGGGCCACATGGGGCGCACCGATGCCGCCCAGGACCGCGGTCGCGGCGGAGGCCTTGAGAAGCGTGCGTCGGGAAAAGCTCATGGGTCTGCTTCCTCGGAAGGTTTGTTGTTGTTCTGAGATGCAAACCTATACGGACGGAAGGTCAGAAGGTCATCTGCGATCTCGCGAGGCCTCGCTTATTGCAGCCGGACAAGGTCACGGCAATATCGGCTTTCGGAGACATCGAGCCGATTCAAAATCTGAAAAACAACCCCATGCACAGTAGCCCGCAAGAGCCGAGGTGATGGTCGAGGCGCAGACCGAAATGGGGCCCGGGCGAAGGTGCGATGACAGGAATTCCGTCTAAATAACTGATCTCATTGTATATAAAGATATTCCATAATATACCTTATGCGAATCACGGATTGGGCGGTCACGGGGCGGCCAGCCGATCGGATCTGCTTGCTTCGAAGGACCTGTGACCACTGCACTGCCCCGGCACAGCCGCGTCATGCGACTCGCAGGCATGGAAGTTCTGACGGCTGCCGCAAGCATGTCAGTCCGCTGAAAGCGATCGCAGCCAGGCCAGTCTGGAGATCGCTCGCTCCGCAAGTTGCTGTAGAGTTTCGAGCTGGGCCGCATCGCTCGACCGCTCGGCGCCATCGAGGTAACCGTCGACGAGGGCCTCGGCGACCTCCAGTGGGTCTTTTCGCTCCATGGCTGCCGGAAAGCTCCCAAGGCCCGTGGCGGCGTCGGCCATCTCGATCGTCTGTTGGCGGATGTCCCGGGTCCGGGCCGCGGCTGGCCCTTTCAGGCGTTGTTCCATTTCGCCGAGCTGCGCAACCAGGCGCAGCTCGAGCTGTCGCGCATCGATTTGCCGCAGCGGCATATCCGACGCGTCGGCGCTGCTCCGTTCGTGCTCGTGATGATAGGCACGGCGCCTCTCCTTCCGTAGCGTGGCAACGTGGCCGAGTTCTTCCCTTGCCATCGCCTCGGACGCCTTCTTGATTTCGGGATCATGCGAGTAGGCAGCCAGATAGGACCAGAAGGCGAAGGCGCGTTCCTCGTTGCGGACCGCCATGGCGAGCGCGCGGTATGGCGTCATCAAACGCGATGTCTTCACCTCGGCGGCAGCTTCCGGGGCGAGGGTTTCCGGCGCCTCCCAGCGTACCAGGGCGGGATCTGGCGTCTTGCCGCGACGTGATTGCGACCACCGCGTGACGCTGTCGACGTGCTCGCGCTCGGCGGCGGCGAGTTTGGTGAACACGTCCGCGAGATCATGCTTACCCTGCCCGCGCATATCTTCAGTAAGAGCATCATACCTATTAGCTGCCTCCTGCTCCATTGCATGCGCTAGCGCAAAGAGTTCGTCGAGAGACTCCAATACACCGGCAGGCTCAGCACTAAGCAATGAAGTGCGTAGGAATGACATACCAAGGACTCCAAATGCAGATTTCTGATCTGATTCCGCGCGAACACAAATCTCACCAGCGGGGTTGACAGAGTCAGTCGCACGCGATGAGTGTTGCACGTCAGCGGCGACAAATCATCGACGAAGAATGTCAGGCACGCGCGACCTAATTGGTTGCTCAGATCGCATTTGAATCGACATGTTGAAGCGACCGGATGACGATACCGCCTTCGTAAGGCGTGCAGCACTCGCGCTCGCCGGCTTGCTGCTGTTGTGTCTGACATATATTTCACCTGCCTGCGCCGGTGACTTACCGACATACCTGCCAAAAATCGCACCTGCGGATTTCTTCCCGGGAGCTGATCGCTTCGGCCCGCCTCAGGGTGATCCGCCGATCGTGCCGGTCTATCGCGGCGACCAGCTCGAGGGCTTTGTTTTCCTCAACTCCGATTTCGCGAATTCGGTCGGTTACTCCGGCAAAGCGATTCATCTGCTTGCCGGCATCGACCCGAAGGGTGTGATCACCGGCATCAAGCTGGTCGATCACAAGGAGCCGATCGTGCTGGTCGGCATTCCGGAAGCCCGCATCGTCGCCGCCGTGAACTCCCTGATCGGCAAGGACATGAAGCCTGTCGCAAGTGGTGCCGAGAAGCCACCGCAGGTCGACATCGTGAGCGGCGCGACCGTCACCGTATTGGTGATGGGCGACAGTATCGTTCGCGCGGCATCCAAGCTCATCCGTAGCGGTCGCGTCGGTGGCGGCGACGGCGCTGCGGCTTCGGCAGCCCTCCCCCCTGTCGTCAAGACGCTCGATCTCCAACACAGCGAAGTGCGCGACTGGGAGAGCCTCGCCGGCGACGGCTCGATACGCCGGCTTCATCTTGGCATCGGCGACATCAACGAAGCCTTTGCAAAGTCGGGCAGCGCGGCGGCGGCGCAGTACCCCGAACCGGGTGACGCCAGCGACACCTTCATCGACCTCTACGTGGCGCTCGTGACCGCGCCCACGATCGGCCGCAGCCTGCTCGGCGACGACGGCTATCAGCGGCTGAAGGAGAGCCTCAAGCCCGGGCAGCAGGCGATCGTCGTCGCCGGCAACGGTCCCTACTCCTTCAAGGGTTCGGCCTACGTCCGCGGCGGCATCTTCGATCGCATCGAGATCCTTCAGGAAGGCAACAGCACACGCTTCCGCGATCGCAACCATACCAGGCTTGGAGCACTGGACGCTGTTGGCGCGCCCGAGTTCAGGGAAATTGGCCTGTTCGTCACCCCTCCCGAGTTCACCCTGGACCCGACGCAGCCGTGGCAGATTCAGCTGCTGGTGCAGCGGAGCCTCGGCGGCCGCGACAAGGCATTCCTGACCTTCGATCTCGGCTACGCCCTGCCCGACGGCTACATACGGCGCGAGCAGCGAACCGTGACGGTGCCGGAGAACGCTGCGCCTCCGGCCTCGCATGCAAAAGCTTCGGCCACTCCACCCGCCGAGGCAGACGAGCCTCTTTGGGTGCGGATCTGGCAATCGAGCACGGTTTCGATCGGCATCACCGCGTTCATGCTGGCCGCCCTCACCGGCATCTTCTTCTTCCAGAATCTGCTTGTGCGCCGACCGGTGCTATATACTTGGGTGCGGCGAGGCTATCTCGCCTTCGTTCTGGTCTGGCTCGGCTGGTACGCAAACGCGCAGCTTTCCGTCGTCAACGTCGTCACCTTTACCAATGCGCTGGTGACTGGCTTCCGTTGGGAATTCTTCCTCGCCGCTCCGCTGATCTTCATTCTGTGGGCCGCGACGGCCGGCGGGCTTCTGTTCTGGGGACGAGGCCCGTTCTGCGGCTGGCTGTGTCCCTTTGGCGCGCTTCAGGAGCTCACCAACACGGCCGCGAAATGGCTGAAGGTGCCGCAGATCACGGTGCCGTGGGGACTCCACGAACGGCTGTGGCCGATCAAGTACATCATATTCCTCGGCCTGTTCGGCCTGTCGCTCTATTCGGTCGACATGGCCGAGCGGTTTGCCGAGGTCGAACCGTTCAAGACCGCGATCATCCTGAAGTTCTCGCGAAGCTGGCCGTTCGTGGCCTACGCAGGCGCCCTTCTCGTCATCGGCCTCTTCATCGAGCGCTTCTTCTGCCGCTACCTCTGCCCGCTCGGCGCCGCACTCGCGATCCCCGGCCGCATCAGGACGTTTGAATGGCTGCGCCGTTGGGAAGAATGCGGCTCGCCTTGTCAGCGGTGCTCCAAGGAATGCCCGGTGCAGTCGATCCATCCCGAGGGTCACATCAACGTCAATGAGTGCATCTACTGCATGCACTGCCAGGAACTCTATTACGACGATCACCGCTGCCCGCACATGATCCAGGTGCGGCTCAAGCGCGAGAAGTTCGCGGCCATGTCTTCGCCCGCAATGCGCTCAGGCGGCAAGGGTCCCGCGACCGTCATCACGGCCGGTGGCAAGCCTGTCGGCGCGTCACCCGCCATCTCTCCACCACCTAACTGAACCGAAAGCCGAGGAGGCAATCATGAGCGAGAACAAACAGGCAAAGGGCGTCAGCCGACGAACAGTCCTGGGAACGACGGCCGCCGCGGCGGGCGTGGGCCTTGCCGGCGGAGTCGCGATCAAGGACGGCGGCTTCGTCTCGTCTGCGGACGCGCAGACCAAGAATGCCGCTCCGAAGGCGCCCGCGGCCCGGCCGGCCGTGCAGAAGACCGAGGTCGCGCCGGGAGAGCTCGACGAATATTACGTGTTCTTCTCCAGCGGCCAGTCCGGCGAGATGCGGATCATCGGCCTTCCGTCGATGCGCGAGCTGATGCGCGTCCCGGTCTTCAACCGCTGCAGCGCGACCGGCTGGGGCCAGACCAATGAAAGCATCAAGGTCTTGACCGAAGGCATGCAGCCCGCGACCCGCGAATTCCTCAAGAACCGCGGCGGTACGTTCTTGAACGGCGACCTCCACCACCCGCATATTTCCTTCACGGACGGCACCTATGACGGTCGCTATGCCTTCATGAACGACAAGGCCAATAGCCGCGTCGCGCGCGTGCGGCTCGACATCATGAAGTGCGACAAGATCATCGAATTGCCGAACCAGCACACGGTGCACGGCCTGCGCCTGCAGAAATATCCGCGCACGGGCTATGTCTTCGCCAACGGCGAGGACGCCGTGCCGCTGCCAAACGACGGCAAGGTCCTCGACGATCCCAAGCAGTATCACTCCATCTTCAGTGCGATCGACGGCGACACGATGAAGGTGGCCTGGCAGGTGATCGTCAGCGGCAACCTCGACAATGTCGATGCCGACTACCAGGGCAAATACTGCTTCGCGACCTGCTACAACGGTGAGGAAGGCGTCACTCTGGCGGAGATGACCGCCAGCGAACAGGACTGGGTCGTCATCTTCAACATCAAGCGGATCGAAGAGGCCGTGAAGAAGGGCGACTTCAAGGAAATGAACGGCGTGCCCGTGATCGACGGACGCAAGGGCTCGGCCTACACCCGCTACGTGCCGGTCTCGAACAATCCGCACGGCATGAACACCGCACCCGACGGCATCCACATCGTGGCAGCCGGAAAGCTTTCACCCACCGTGACTGTGATGGACGTCCGCAAATTCGACGATCTGTTCGACGACAAGATCAAGCCGCGCGACGTCGTGGTCGCAGAGCCCGAACTGGGCCTCGGCCCGTTGCACACCGCCTATGACGGCAAGGGCAACGCCTACACCACGCTGTTCCTCGACAGCCAGGTCTGCAAGTGGAGCATCGATCTCGCCAAGCGGGCCTTCCAGGGTGAGAAGGTCAATCCCATCCTTCAGAAGCTCGACGTGCATTATCAGCCGGGTCACAACCACACGTCCATGGGCCAGACCAAGGAGGCGGATGGCAAATGGCTCATCTCGCTGAACAAGTTCTCAAAGGACCGCTTCCTGAACGTCGGGCCTCTCAAGCCCGAGAACGATCAGCTGATCGACATTTCGGGCGACCAGATGAAGCTGGTGCATGACGGCCCGAGCTTCGCCGAGCCGCATGACGCGACGATCGTGCACCGGTCCAAGATCAACCCGATCTCGATCTATGACCGCGCGGATCCGATGTTTGCGGATGCGGTCAAGCAGGCCAAGGCGGACGGCATCAATCTGGAAGCGGATTCGAAGGTCATACGCGATGGCAACAAGGTGCGCGTGTACATGACGTCGACCGCGCCGGCCTATGGACTCGAGCAGTTCCAGATCAAGCAAGGCGACGAGGTCACCGTCTTCATCACCAATATCGATGCGGTCGAAGACCTGACGCACGGCTTCTGTATCGTCAACTACGGCATCAACATGGAAATCGGGCCGATGGCCACCTCGTCGGTGACCTTCACCGCCGACAAGCCCGGCGTCTATTGGTACTACTGCTCCTGGTTCTGCCACGCCATGCACATGGAGATGAAAGGCCGGATGTTCGTCGAACCCAAGTCGGTTTGAAGGCGGTCTGATCGGAGCGACCTCGTGGGTCCATTGCTACGCATGTTTCCGGCGGCGCTGGTCGCCGCCGGATTGTCTGGCTTCGCCGATGCGGAGACGTTGACGGCTGTGCCCGGGCAGCCGCTGCAATCGGTGCTGGATGTCGCGCGCGCTGGCGACGTCATCGAGCTCGCTCCCGGGGAATATCACGGTTCGATCCGCATCGAACGCCCCCTCGAGCTGGTTGGGAGTCGAGGCGCGGTGCTGGACGGCGACGGCGCCGACAACGTCATCACCGTCAGCGCACCCGACGTCACCGTCCGTGGCGTGACCATCCGGGCGTCCGGCCGCGATCTGCAGGCGATGAATTCGGGGATCTTCCTGCAGAAGACGGCCGAGCGTGCCAAGATCGAGGGCAACCGGCTGGTGGGAAACCTGTTCGGCGTCTACGTGCATGGCGCCCGGGGCTCGCGGGTCGTCCGCAACGAGATCGAGGGACTGCGCGGCGGGCGCCTCAGCGAGGCCGGCAACGGCATTTCCATCTGGAATGCGCCCGACGTCACCATCGCGGATAACACGTTTCGCTACGGCCGCGACGGCATCTTCTCGATCTCCAGCAGCAAGGACCGCTTCGTCAACAATCGCTTCGAGCAGGTTCGCTTCGCAGTCCACTACATGTACACCAACGACAGCGAAATCAGCGGCAACGTTTCGATCGGCAACCATGTCGGTTACGCCATCATGTATTCGAACCGCCTGGTGATCCGCGGCAACTCCTCCGATCACGATCGCGACTATGGATTTCTCTTCAACTACGCGAACTATGCCCAGATCGAGGACAACCGGGTCACGGGCGGCCCGCTGAACTCGAGGCTGCAGAGCGCGCAAGACAGCGCCGACGACGAGCGAGGCATGCTTCCGCAACAGAAGCGGGAGAGCACTCTCAGGTCCGGCCCGGAGAAATGCGTGTTCATCTACAACACCAATCACAACAAATTCCGCAACAACTGGTTCGAGCGCTGCGCCATCGGCGTGCACTTCACGGCCGGCTCCGAAGGCAACGAAATCACGGGCAACGCCTTCGTCAGCAATGCCAACCAGGTCAAATATGTCGGCACCCGCCACCTCGACTGGTCGATCGGGGGTCGCGGCAACTACTGGAGCGACAATCCGGCATTCGACCTGAACGGGGACGGAATCGCCGACACGGCGTACCGGCCGAATGATCTCATCGATCGCGTGCTGTGGACCGCGCCCGCCGCGAAGGTCCTGATCAACAGCCCCGCCGTCCAGGTGATCCGCTGGGCGCAGGCACAGTTTCCCGCATTGCTCCCGGGCGGCGTAGTCGACAGCCGTCCGCTGGTGTCGCCGCCGCAGCGCGCTGCGCAGAAGGAAGCGCGATGACCGGCACGGTCCGCATCAGCGACGTCACCAAAACGTTCGGCCAGGTCAAGGCCGTGCGCGATGCTTCGTTCACGCTTGATCAAGGCGAGCTGGTCGCCTTGATCGGCCACAATGGCGCCGGCAAGACCACGCTCATGAAGCTCATGCTCGGGTTGATCCGGCCGACCAGCGGCTCGATCGAGGTTCTCGGAGACAATCCCGCCGCCGGCGAATTCGCAGGCCGCCGACAGCTCGGCTACTTGCCGGAAAACGTCTCCTTCGACCCTGCCCTGACCGGCCGCGAGACGCAGGCCTTCTACGCTCGGCTGAAGCGAGAGCCGGTTGCCAAGGCGCTGGAGCTGCTCGACGCCGTCGGACTGGGAGCCGCCAGCCGCCGCCGGGTCAACACCTATTCGAAGGGCATGCGTCAACGGCTGGGGCTCGCGCAAGCGCTGCTTGGCCAGCCGCGCGTGCTGCTGCTGGACGAGCCGACCACCGGTCTCGATCCGGAATTGCGCCAGACCTTCTACGACATCATCGCGCGGCTCGCGGCCGGCGGCGCGACCGTGCTGTTGTCGTCGCATGCGCTGACCGAGCTCGAGGAGCGCGCCGGCCGGGTCATCATCATGAATCGCGGCATCAAGGTCGCGGACGGATCGATCGACGAGCTGCGTCGTCTCGCCCGGCTGCCCACCAGGATCCGTCTCAAGGTGGCTGGCCTCGCACCGCACGAGATGCCGGGCTGGGCTCCCCAGGACGCGACCTGCCGCCGTCTGAACGGCCACATCGTCGAGATCGACGCCGCACCGGAGCGGAAGATCGAGCTTCTGCATCGCGCGACGGCCGCCGGCAATTCCGTCGAGGACGTCGACGTGGTCCCGCCGACCCTCGACGAGCTCTATGCTCATTTCCTCCGGCAATCGGAGCAGGCGCCATGAACGTCCTGATTATCGCAGCCAAGGAAGTCCATCAGGCCATCCGCAACCGCTGGGTGCTTGCCGCAACGCTCCTGCTCGCCGGGCTTGCCCTGTCCTTGAGCTTTCTCGGCAGCGCGCCAACCGGGAATGTGGGCGTTCGCACGCTGGACGTGGTCATCGTCAGCCTGTCGAGCCTGACGATCTTTCTCGTTCCGCTCATCGCGCTTCTGATCTCCCACGACGCCATCGTCGGCGAGATGGAGCGCGGGACGATGCTGTTGCTGCTGAGCTATCCCGTCGCGCGATGGCAGGTGCTGCTCGGCAAGTTCCTGGGCCACCTCGCCGTCCTCGCCTTTGCGACCTGCCTCGGCTACGGCGCGGCGGTGGGAGCGCTGGCGGCGACAGGGAGCCAGATTGATGGCGACAGTTTCCTGGCGTTCGCGGCGATGGTGGGCTCCTCGGTTCTGCTCGGCGCCGCTTTCGTCGCGATTGGATATCTGGTCAGCGCGCTCGTGCGCGATCGCGGAACGGCCGCCGGCATCTGCATCGGATTATGGCTGCTGCTGGTCCTGATCTACGACATGGCGCTGCTGGGCGTGCTCGCGCTCGACCAGGGACGCAGCATCTCGGCGGCCGCGCTCAACGCCATGCTGCTGGCGAACCCGACCGACGCCTACCGGCTGATCAACCTGACCGGATTCGCCAATGTCAGCACCTTTGCCGGCATGGCCGGCCTTGCCCAAAGCACGTCCCTCACCATACCTATCCTGCTGACCGCCCTGCTCGGCTGGACGCTGCTGCCGCTGGCGCTGGCCGCGCTCGCCTTCTCGCGGAGGGAGCTATGAGGCGCCGAACGATACTCTTGGCCTTGCTGGTGCCGCTCGCGCTCGCGGGCTGCAACGAGAAGCAGGCCGCGAAGATCCCGTCGCCGCATCGGATGACCGCGGAGGACATCGGCCATTACTGCGGCATGAACGTGCTCGAGCACCCCGGACCGAAGGGCCACATCTTCGCCGCCAGCCTCATGGAGCCTGTCTGGTTCTCGTCGGTGCGGGACACAATCGCCTTCACCATGCTGCCGGACGAGCCCAAAGACATTCAGGCGATCTACGTGTCCGACATGGGCAAAGCGCCCGACTGGGGCAAGCCGGGCGCCGACAACTGGATCGAGGCGCGCAAGGCGCTGTTCGTGATCGAGAGCCGGGTCAAGAGCGGCATGGGCGGAGACGAGGCCGTTCCGTTCTCGGACCGGGCGGCAGCAGAGACATTCGCCGGTGCAAACGGGGGCAGGATCGTCGGCTTCGACGAGGTGCCTCGGGACTATGTCTTGAGCTCGGCGAATGTCACCGGCGCCGCGGCGGCCGACGAAGCAACCGAAGTCTCGCCGGGCGACCGGTCGAGGAGGACGCCATGACGCGAACCCTGACGCGCCGACGCTTCATCCATATCAGCGCCGCGGCGGCCGGCCTCGGCGCGCTATCTGCAGGACATCCCGCTCGTGCAGAGGTCGCGCCGGTGACGTGGCGTGGCACGATGCTGGGCGCGCTGGCGACGATGGAGATCCACGACGAAGACCGCAGCCGTGCGGAGCGACTGATATCGCTGGCGTGCGCCGAGGCGCGGCGGCTCGAGCGGCTGTTCAGTCTTTATCTCAACGACTCCGCCCTGGTCGCGCTGAACCGGACGGGTATCCTGATTGATCCCGCCGCCGAAATGGTCGATCTGCTCTCGACCTCGCAGCACTATTCCACGCTGACCGGCGGCCTGTTCGATGTCACGGTGCAACCGCTGTGGGAGCTCTATGCCAGCCACTTCGGGCGAGACGACGCGGATCCGGCCGGTCCGGGGGCAGCCGAGATCCGGGCAGCGACGGCGCGCGTCGGCAGCCGCCGGCTGTCGATCAGCCGCGAGCGGATCGTGATGCCCAAGGGCATGGCCGTCACCCTGAACGGCATCGCGCAAGGCTATGTCACGGACAAGGTGGTCGAGCTGCTGCGGGTGCACGGCATCTCCCGCAGCCTGGTCGACATGGGCGAGGCCCGGGCGATCGGCTCGCGTCCGGACGGACGCCCCTGGGAAATCGGCATCGCCGATCCTGAGATCGTGGGCCAGACGAAAACGGTGCTGCCGATCGTCGACCGCGCAGTGTCGACTTCGGGCGGCTACGGCTTCCAGTTCGATTCCAGGGCGCGCTTCAACCACCTGTTCGATCCCCGATCAGGCGGCTGTGCCCTGCGCTATCGCAGCGTGACGACCGTGGCCCGCAGCGCGACCACCGCGGACGCATTCTCGACGGCGTTCAGCCTGATGCCGGAAGACGAGATTCGATCATTATTGCCGCGTGTCGACATCGACCGCGTGCATCTGATCGATGAGGCCGGCAAATCGGTCGAACTCTCGGCATAGTCTGCCTATTTCGCGCGTTAACGCAGCGGCAGCAGATCCAGTTGGCTCTGCGCCTTCTTGACGGCGGCCGCGAACCAGCTTTGGCGCGGCGCTTCCCTGGCGAAGCATTTTGTGTAGGCGTCCATTGCCTGGTCTTCCCGGGCCATGTCGCCGCGCGGGTCCTTCTTGTTGATGGGCTTCGCCATCATTTGCTTCCACACGCGCTCGCAGGCCGGGATTTCGGCCGTCTTCACGGCGTCGCTCGTGGCGATAAAGAACACCTTGTCGCCCTTTGTCGCGACGACGTCGATTTCATCCGGCGCTCCCTTGAGCCCACCATTGCCGCGCACGCCGAGCACGGCGACCGCGGCACTCGCGGAGGGGGGCTTTGAGATAGGCAGCTCCGCATATTTGGCGAAGGCGGCGTCCTGGATCGCATGATAGTAGAAGCGGTCGGACTTGAACGCTGCGCCGCTTTCCTGCGGCATGCCGTCCTCGCGATGCTCGCGCAGCCAGTGCGTGAGAAGCGTGCTCGTGGTCACCACGGCTTGCGTCTTGTAGCCTTCCGAAGCGAAACTGAGCCCGTCGAGATGGCCGAAGCCGATGTCACTCCGAAAGAGCGTATCGACGTTCGACTTGCCGTCGGCTGGAAGCCCCTTGATCGTGACCGGTCCCACCAGGCCGCGCAGCACGCCTGCCAGCTCCTTCAGCGCGGCCTCATGCTGCTTGTAGATCTCGTCGCTCTCCTTGGCTTTCGAGAATTTCTCGATGTAGCGATCGCGCAGGTCGAGATAGTGCTGCTGGGGCGTGGCTGCATGGACGGGCGTCGCCAGGACGAGCAGGCTGAGCAAGGCAAGCGATTTCATTCGATGTCCGCGGGCTGGGAAGCCGTTTCCAGTCTTTGGTGCATGTGTAGAGCGGGAAGGTTCATCGGCCTGCACAGGTTTGCGCCGCTTGGCTGTTGGAGCCGTGCTCCCTCTAGCGGAAAATTGCCCTCAAACGAAGTCCGCGATGCGGGCGTCGAGCGCGAACATGCTCTGATAAATCTCCGGCTCGCTCGCGTGGTCCATGACGTCAGGTGCAATCTCCCCGGCCTTTTGAAGAGCGGCTTGCAAAGACGTCACGTCCAGCGCCTCGATCAGCAAAAGCCCTGCGAAAAATCCCTCGTTCTTCCGCATGCCCTTCTCCGCTGTCGGCACCGAGGTCCGCGCCTGATCGGTCGCGCCGATCTGTACGGCGGCGACCCCGTCGCAGGCGACGAGCGCCTGAGCCATTCCTTGCGGATCTCCAGGCAGCTTCTCGATCCGCAGGGCCATGATCGTTGCCCCCTCGCCCCTCCCCGCACGCGCGACCATAACGCCCCCGCCCCGCATGAAACTGCCGAGTTTCGGCATGATGCGCTGCGACCACGGCGTCGGCGCGTTGAGGCGCGCCAGATAGGCTTCGCCATCGAGAACCTCGGGCGCTTCCAGCTCGTACAGGATGAAGAAGCGGTTGATGTCGGCTCTTGCGGCGCGAAAGACACGGACGGCCAGGAACCCCCTGGTCGTCACGCGCTCGGTGGTGTGCTCGCGCGTCAGCCAGTGCCGGTAATCAGTCAGATCGTGCGCCGCGACGTCGCTCCAGATGGCGAGAAATCCAGCTCCGCGCATTCCGCTCTCCCCTGCTCAGGTCTTGCCGGCGGCCGCGAGTCCGTGAAGCGCGGCCGGGATCGTATCGGGCAATTGGCCGATCCGCTGGACAGCCGCCAGCATCGCGGCGAGATAGCCGTATGGGCCCAGACCGCAAATGACCGCCGTGCAGGCGCTCGAGGTGACCGAGTGGCGGTGAAGCTCGTCGCGCGTATGGATGTTCGAGATATGGACCTCGATCTTCGGTCCCTCGAAGATCTTCAGCGCATCGATCAGCGCGATCGAGGTAAAGGAATAGGCCGCGGGGTTTATGATGATCGCATCCGCCTTGCCATGAGCGGATTGGACGAGGTTGACGAGCTCGCCTTCCATGTTGGACTGGTGGAACGATATCGAGACACCAAGCTGATCGGCCAAGGCCTGACAGCTGGCCTCGATCTCCTGCAGCGTCGTCGAGCCGTAGATGTGGGGCTCCCGGATGCCGAGGAAGTTGAGATTGGGTCCATTGAGGATCATGATCCGTGCGGTCATTTTCGTTCCTCGTGTCCTTTGCAAATGCGCGACTAACCACCAAACCACTTCGCCGGGATCGTCACCAGTCCGGGGAATAGCACCATCGCGAACAGGACGATCAATTGCGCGATCATGAAGGGCCAGACACCCTTGATGATGTCCTCCATGCTGATCTTGGAGACGCCGCAGACGACGTTGAGCACGATGCCGACCGGCGGCGTGATCAGGCCGATGGAATTGTTGATGATGAAGAGCACGCCGAAATAGACAGGGTCGATGTGCGCGGCCTTGATGATCGGCATCAGGATCGGCGTCAGGATCAGGATGGTCGGCGTCATGTCGAGCGCCGTGCCCACGACCACCACCACGACCATGATCGCGAGCATCAGGATCGTGTTGTTGCCCATGAAAGGCTTGAGGAGATCGACGACTTGCGCGGAGATTTCGGACACCGTGATCAGCCAGGACGACACCAGCGCCGCGGCCACGAGGAACATGACGACGCTGGTCGTCACCGCCGACGACACCAGAACCGCATAAACCTGCGACCATTTCAGCTCGCGGTAGACGCAGGTCGCGACGAACAGCGAATAGACCGCGACCACGACGCCGGCTTCGGTCGGCGTGAAGATGCCGAAGCGCAAGCCGACGATGATGATCCCGGGGAGCATTAGCGCCCAGAAGCCGTCGATGATGGCGTGCAGGATCTCACGCAGCGAGGCCCGCGGCGGCGGCGTCAGGTCTTCCTTGCGCACGACCCAATACCAGGCGGCGCAAAGGCCCAACCCGAGCAGCAGGCCAGGGACGATGCCGGCGAGAAACAGCTTTGAGATCGACACGTTGGCGGCGACGCCGAAGATCACGAAGCCGATGCTGGGCGGGATGACCGGGCCGATCACGCCGCCGGCAGCCACGAGACCTGCCGCATAGGTCTTCTTGTGCCCCGCGGCCACCATCATCGGCACCAGCAACGCCGCGAGCGCGGCAGCGTCAGCCGCAGCAGATCCCGAAAGCGACGAGAGGATACAGGCCGCCAGGATGGTCACGTAGCCGAGGCCGCCCCTGAAGTGCCCGACCGCAACGAGGGCGACATTGACGATGCGCTTGGCCAGCCCTCCCTTGTTCATGATCTCGCCGGCTAGCATGAAGAAGGGAATCGCCATCAGCGGAAAGCTGTCCGCGCCGTTGATGACGTTCTGCGCCACGATCTGGGCGTCGAACATGTCGATCGTGCTCATCAGCGCGACGCCGCAGATGAGGAGCGCAAAGGCGATCGGCATGCCCAGCGCCATGGCGCCGAGCAGCGAGAAGGTGAACACGGCGATCGTCATGGCATGATCCGGGTGGCGCGAAGCGGATGCGCAGGCGCGATGGCGGCGGACGGCATCACTGCTCCTCCGATTCCCTGACGGCCACCATGTCCTCCTCGCTCGCCTGCCCGCTGATCACCCGGTACAGGTCGTAGAGAAGGATGATTGCAGTCGAGACGCCGAAGATCACGCCGACCGCATAGAAGATGCCCATCGAAAGTCCCGTGGCCGGCGCCCGATCGTCGATGTTGATAATGGTCTGGCGCCAGCTGCCCGAGAGCAGCAGCCAATCGGCAAACAGCATCAGGCAATAATTGATGACGAAGCAGATGCGCTTGCCGTAAGCCGGCAGCATCCGGACCAGGCTATCGACGCCGAGATGCGCGTGTTCGCGCATCGCGACGATTGCGCCGAGGAAGGTCAACCAGACCAGCAGCCACCGCGACAGTTCCTCGGAGATCGTGATGCCGGAGTTGAAGCCGTAGCGCAGAACGACGTTGCCGAACACCAGCACCACCATGACTGCAAGACACGCGGCAATGACGGCCTTCAGGAACGTGCAATAGAGGTCGAGAGCTCGCGCCATGCGTGACGTCCGGGCAAATCAAGGGCTGGAGCCGGCCAATCGCCGGCTCCGGCGCCTGCGTGACGAGGAAGGCGGCTACTTCACGTCCTTGCGGATGCGCTCGACCTCTTCGTTGAAGAGCTTCACCGTCTCGGCACGAAGGTTGGCCGAGATCTTTTCGACGACGGGTTGAACCGCCTTCCGCATGCGGTCGGTCTCTTCGGGAGCGATCGCATTGTACTGCATGCCCTTGGCCTGCAGCTCCGCCAAAGCTTTTTCGGTCTGAAGGCGCGTCTGCTCCTTCTGGTAACCGCGGCTTTCTTCATAAGCCTCGCGCATCAGGCGCTGCTCGGTCGGGGACAGCTTGTCCCAGAATGCCTTGCTCACCAGAATGATGTTCAGGGTGAAGGTGTGATTTGTGGCGGAAACGTACTTCTGCACTTCGTAGAATTTGTTCGAGAGAATGACCGTGTAGGGATTCTCCTGGCCGTCGACGGTGCGGGTCTCCAGCGCCGAATACAGCTCACCGAACGCCATCGGGACCGGGTTGGCCTTAAAGGCGCTGAAGCTTTCGAGATAAACCGGATTCGGAATGACGCGAAGCTTGAGCCCGCTGAAGTCCTCGAGCTTGGTGATCGGGCGGGTGCTGTTGGTGACGTTGCGGAAGCCCAGACCCCAATAACCGAGGCCCGTCAGCCCCTTCGCCGGCAGCGTGTCGAGCATCGCCTTGCCGAATTTGCCGGTGCCAAGTGCGTCGGCCTGCTCGGTCGAATTGAACAGGAACGGAAAATCGATGAGGCCGAACTCGGGAATGACGGTCGCGAGCGAGGTCGTCGAGGCCGACAGCATCTCCTGGGTGCCGCCGCGCAGCGCGGATTGCTGCTGGAGCTCGTTGCCGAGCTGCGAGGCCGCGAACTCGCGGACCTTCATCTTGCCTCCGCTCTTGGAGAGCAGGATCTCGGCAAACTTCTGCACGCCCATGCTCACGGGGTGATCGGTATTGTTCAGGTGGCCCCACCTGATCGTGCGCTCCTGGATATCCTCGGCAGACGCGCCGACCGTCAGCGCCACGCAGATCGCCGTCGCAGACAGCGCCCGTACCAACAAGCTCATCGCTTCCTCCCCTATGCGAGCGAGCACGAACCGCGGCTTAGGCCGTCTTTCGCGCCCTCTGGTCATTTAGAGAACATACATGAATCTACATGTCAAATGATGATCATGGTTTCATATGATATTTTGCTAGACGTCAGGCATCTTCGGTCTGCTATATTGCTGTCAATATTGATGTTCGGCCTTCCGCACGGAGCGGCGGCGGTGGACAAGCGGGATCGGGAAAGCATGACGGCAGTCGAGGAACGGCCCCTGTCGGCGGGCGACAGCGGCTATCAGCGCATTCGGTCCGACATCATTTTCGGGGTGCTGACACCATCCGGGCGTCTCAGGCTCGACGCCATGAAGGAAGATTACGGCGTCAGCATCAGTACGCTGCGTGAGATCCTCAATCGTCTGACCTCGGAAGGTTTTGTGGTTGCCGAAGGCCAACGTGGATTCGAGGTGGCGCCCATCTCAATCCAGAATCTGCGGGAGCTCGCCGAGCTGCGCATCCTGCTGGAGCACCATGCGATGGCTGAATCGTTCCGCGCCGGCGACGTCGAGTGGGAGGGCCGCGTGGTTTCCGCCCACCACAAGCTGGCGGCCACCGAACGCACCGTCCTCGCCGAGGGCGACGATCCAGAACTCCGCAAGCGCTATGACGGCGAATTTCACCAGGCGCTGATCTCTGCTTGCGGCTCGCGCGAGTTGATGCATACCCATTCGGTCGTGTTCGACAAATACTTCCGCTATGCGCTGCTCTATCGCGGCGCCGAGACGATCAACCAGCACAAGGCCTTGCTGGACTGCGCCCTGAAGCGGGACATCAAGACGGCCAGGGCCGTCCTCACCGACCATATCAATGGCTGCGTCGCGCATGCGCTGTCCTCCTGGAAGAGCAGCTGACTGCCCTTTCCCGCCAGGGAAAATCAAGTTGTCGACGGCTGGAATAGGATTCCTGGATGACCCCGGCTACGATTCCCGCGCATCGGGTTGAGACCGCGGTCGCCAGCGCGGATATTCTGGGCGAAACGCCCTTGTGGTGCGACCGCTCGCGCAAGCTGTGGTGGATCGACATCGACGGCCGGCTTCATCAATCCTTCGATCCGGCGACGGGCGCCCATCACGTCGCCTCCCATGATGGCCAATTCCTCGGCAGCCAGGCCCTGACGGCGGATGGCTCGCACCTGCTCGCGCAGGATCTGCGCCTCTCTCGTCGCGTTTCCGACCAAGCTCCTCCCGCCGAGTTCTGCGAGGTCGAACGCGGCCTGGACAACCGCCTCAACGACGGCCGCGTGGACGCCCGTGGCCGCCTGTGGATCGGCACCATGGACAATCAGTTGCATCGTCCGAACGGCTCGCTGTATCGCGTGACGGGCGACGGTCAGGTGGCCCGCATCTTCGGCGATGTCATCGTCACGAACGGAATTGCGTTCTCGCCTGACAATCGCACGTTCTATTTCACGGACACGCGGCGATACTGCACCTGGATGTTCGACTTCGATGTCGATGACGGCGTGATCCGAAACAGGCGCCTGTTTGCAGACTATAGCGCTTCTCAGGAAAGACCTGACGGCGCGTGCGTCGATGCTGCCGGCGGGCTATGGACGGCTTTCTTTTCCGGCGGCCGGGTCGTGCGGTACCGGCCGGACGGGCGGATCGATACGATTATCCCGATGCCTGTGACCAATCCGACCTGCCTGTGCTTCGGAGGCAGCGATCTCAAGACGCTGTATGTCACGACGGCCAGAAAGTTCCTGGATCAGCGCCAGTTGAGCATCGAGCCTCAGGCCGGGCACGTTCTTGCCATTCACGGCGTCGCGCAGGGCCTGCCGGAACATCGCTTCGTCTAGCCCTACTCCGCCGGCGTCAGTTGCCGCTCATGCAAGCGCATTGCCGCGGTCCCGCGCACGCGGACCCGGGCGCGGCGCTTGCGCCACCAGATCACGACGCCAGTGACCGAGAGCGCGGCCACCACGAGGCCCATGATCGAGATCAGGATGCGGCCGAACAGGCCGACGATCCGTCCCGAATGCAGCGGAAACTGCGCCTGGACGAAGATGTCGGCGGCGGTGCCGACCCAGGGCAGCCGTTCGCCGATCGGGCGGCCATCCTCGCTGTCGTAATAGAGTTGCGCCGGGCCGACGCCGCCGGCGCCGTGATCGTCGCCGGGGTGGAAGAAGGCGGCGGCATAAACGCCATGGGCCGGGCCGTAATTGATCGAGCCGACCGGGATCGTCCACCCTCGCGCCTTGCCGTCGGCCGCCGCACGGATCGCGATGTCGGCGAAGGTGACCTTGGGCTCGATGGGGTTGTCGAGATCGCGATAAGGCCGCTGCTCATAGGGTGTCGGCGTATAATTCGACACCATCTTCATCAGCGGCGAGAACACCTCGAAATAGAGGTTCAGCGAGAACGCGGTGAAGGCGATGACGAACAACAGGCTCCAGGTCCACAGGCTGAAGGCGCGATGGATGTCGAAATTGATCCGGTAGGCGCTACCGGAGGTCTTGATGGTCCAGGCCGGTGCCCAACGCGCCCAGAAGCCGCGCTCGAGCTGGCGCGTGACGGCAGGTGCCCGCGCCGCCTTCGCGCGCCGACGCGAGGGCAGCGTCAGATAGAAGCCGACCAAGCAATCGATGGTCCAGATGATCGCGATCACGCCGAGCACGCGCATGCCCCAGCGATCGCTGCCCCAGAACTCGGGGATGTGCATCGTGTAATGCAGCTTGTAGAGAAACGAGACGAAGTTTTCCCGCGTCACCGGCCACACCGCACCCCAATAGCGCCGGCCCAGCTCCGTACCAGTGTTGGGGTCGAGGAAGATCTGATTGTAGTCGAGCGAGTAACGCTTGCCGGTCGCGGGATCGATCCGCGGCATGACGAAGAACCACAGCGAATGGCCCTCCTCCGGCGTCATGAAGAGGTAGACGACGCGCGCTTGGGGATCGCGCTGCTCGATCATCTTGGCAAGCTCGATCGAGGGGATCGCCGGTCCCTTGCTGGTGACGTCGAACAGATGGCTGTTCAGCACGTCGTCGATCTCGTGATCCCACGAGATGATCGCGCCGGTGATGCCGGAGAAGAACAGGAAGCCGGCCGTGAGCAGTCCCGCCCAGCGATGCAACTTGCCGAATATCGCTCTCATGGCTCGAGTTCCGACTGAGCCTCATGGTTCGCGACGCCCGCTTTGTGCGGGCTCCTCACCACGAGGGACTGCGGTTTGGCCGCGACGAACGAGCTCATCCTGAGGAGCCCGCCGACAGCGGGCGTCTCGAAGCCCCCGGGGAAAACTACCCGCATCTGTCGACGACGCGTGTCGGAACGCGAAGAAAGCTGGAAGTCGATCACGCCTGTCGAGGCCCCACGGCACGGCCGGCTTCGCCGGTATCGTTCTTGATGCCTCGCCCTAACGCAGGCGATTTCGGAGTGCGATAGGAACCGGGTTAGAATTTCTCCAGACGCGTGCGCGGCGCGTGCGACGAATGCGCTCAGTCGTGTCTGTGATTTTGGAATGTTTCCAGACGGACAAGAATTTGCTTGTCCGCTACATTTGGAAAAACCGGCTCAGTGATGCCGCAGCCGGCGGTTGACCCGGCGCGCCAGATAATCGCCGACGCTCTGAACGAGCTGCACCAGCGCGATCAGCACGACGACAACGGCCAGCATCATCTCCGGCATGAAGCGCTGATAGCCGTAGCGGATGCCGAGATCACCCAAGCCCCCGCCGCCGACCGCGCCGACCATTGCGGAATAGCCGAGCAGACTGACCACTGCGAGCGTCAGCGCCAGCAACAGGCCCGGCAGCGCCTCGGGGATCAGCACCTTGAACACGATCTGAAGCGGCGAGGCGCCGAACGAGGACGCGGTCTCGATCAGGCCGCCATCGACCTCGCGGATGGCCGCTTCGACCAGACGCGCGATGAACGGCGCCGACGCAATCGTCAGCGGCACGATCGCCGCACTCGATCCGATCGAGGTGCCGGCAATGAGGCGCGTGAACGGGATGATGGCGACGACCAGGATGATGAACGGCGTGGACCGCGTCGCATTGACGACGATGCCGAGCACGCGATTGACGAGGGGAGCCGCGAACAGCTCGCCTTTCCGGCTGGTTGCGAGGAAGACGCCGAGCGGCAGGCCGAAGGCGGTGCCGAGCAGCGCTGCAATGCCGACCATGTACAGGCTCTCGAAGGTCGCCTGGATGATCAGGTTGATGAGTTCAGGCGACATAGCCGAGACGCTCCGCCGGGAATTGATGTTGAGACAGAAAGGCCAGCGTCCGCGTCACCGCGTCCTCGCCGCTGGACATGTCGAGAGGAATGCCGAGAACGAGCGAGCCCACATGCTGGCCGCCGATCTCGTCGATGCGGGCCGACAGCAGCGCCACGTCGAGGCCGAGTTCGCGGGCGAGCCGCGCGACCAGGGTGTC
>NZ_JALBHA010000529.1:0-4227 GCF_023006445.1 Bradyrhizobium sp. SHOUNA76 | reverse complement strand
GACCGCGGATGCGGCTTCCGGCATGGGGCCCGGTTCGCACGGCTCGACCTTCGGCGGCAATCCGCTGGCGATCTCGGCGGCCAATGCGGTGCTCGACGTCATGCTCGAGCCCGGCTTTTTCGACCACGTGCAGAAGATGTCGTTGCTGCTGAAGCAGAAGCTCGCCTCCGTGATCGATCGCCACCCCGATGTCGTCAGCGAAGTCCGCGGCGAGGGCCTGCTGATCGGCATCAAGGCCGTGGTGCCTTCGGGCGATCTCGTGGCCGCCTTGCGTGGCGAGAAACTGCTCACCGTCGGCGCGGGCGACAATGTCGTGCGTTTCCTGCCGCCTTTGATCGTCACCGAGGCCGAGATCGAGGACAGCGTCATCAGGCTCGAGCGCGCCTGCGCTGCGATCTCGTCCAGTTTGACCAAGCGGGCGGCAAGCTGATGAGCACGTCGCCGAAACACTTCCTCGACATCAACGAGCTCCCGCTGTCGGAGCTCAAGCGCATGCTCGCCGCATCCTCCGCCATGAAGGCGAAGCAGAAGGCGCAGCAGCCGGTCAGGCCGCTCGAAGGCAAGACGCTGGCGATGATCTTCGAGCGCCCCTCGACGCGGACGCGGGTGTCGTTCGACGTCGCCATGCGCCAGCTCGGCGGCGAGCCCATCATGCTCACCGGCGCCGAGATGCAGCTCGGTCGCGGCGAGACCATCGCCGACACCGCGCGCGTGCTGTCGCGCTATGTCGACGCCATCATGATCCGCATCCTCAATCACGAGGCGCTGCTGGAGCTTGCGGCCAACGCCACCGTGCCGGTCATCAACGGCCTGACGCGGCGTTCGCATCCCTGTCAGGTGATGGCCGACCTCATGACCTATGAGGAGCATCGCGGCCCGATCGAGGGCAAGACGGTGGCCTGGACCGGCGACGACAACAACGTGCTGGCGTCCTGGGCGCATGCCGCCGAGCGCTTCAAGTTCCAGCTCAATGTCGCAACGCCGCCTGAGCTCGCGCCGAAAAAGGCGATGCGCGACTTCATCAAGACGACCGGCGCATCGATCGTGCTCGGCACCGATCCGGAAGCCGCCGTGCGCGGCGCCGATTGCGTCGTCACCGACACCTGGGTGTCGATGGGCGACAAGGAAGGCGAGCATCGCCACAATGTGCTCAAGCCCTACCAGGTCAACGGCAAGCTGATGTCGCTGGCCAAGCCCGATGCGTTGTTCATGCACTGCCTGCCCGCCCACCGCGGCGAGGAGGTCACGGATGAAGTGATCGACGGCCCGCAATCGGTCGTGTTCGACGAGGCCGAAAACCGCCTGCACGCGCAGAAGGGTATTTTGGCTTGGTGCTTTGACGCGGTGAAGTAATTGCGGTGGGGACGCATTGATGGCCCCATTCTCCGCTGTCATCCCGGACAAGCGCCGCGCGGCGGCGCGCCGATCCGGGATCCCGGCGCGAGCGGCTTGCGCTCGTCGCTGTAACCACAGGATTGAGTTTGGCGAGGACTCGGAGTTGTCATCGCCGGCTACAACGTCATCCTGTGGTTATGGATCCCGGGTTCGCGCTTTGCGCGCCTCGGGACGACATCGAGTTTGAGGTGGCTTTGTGCAACTCCACTCACATCGGGAACACGCCGCCCCCGCGCCCTCTTCCATTTCCCATCCTCCGACCCCAAATAGACCGCCATGGTTTCCCAATCCCCTGACATGAATACCGGGCCCGAAGGCCCGGTTCGCGCACCATCGGCGGTCCCGATCGATGATGCCGTGCTGCCCTACGAGGTCGATGCGCTCGACGTGCGCGGGCGACTGGTGCGGCTTGGCCCGGCGCTCGACGAGATCCTGACCAAGCACGATTACCCGGCGCCGGTCGGCAAGCTGCTCGGCGAGGCCATCGTGCTGACGACGCTGCTCGGCACCGCGCTGAAATTCGAGGGTCGCTTTATCCTGCAGGCCCAGACCGACGGCCCGGTGTCGTTCCTTGTTGTCGACTACATGGCACCGGATCGCCTGCGCGCCTATGCGCGTTTCGATGCCGCGCGTCTCGGCGATACCAGGGATTCCGGCACGCTGCTCGGCCGCGGCCATCTCGCCATGACCATCGACCAGGGCCCCGACATGAGTCGCTACCAGGGTCTGGTCGCGCTCGACGGCGGCAGCCTGGAAGACGCCGCGCACGAATATTTCCTGCGCTCCGAGCAGATCCCGACGCGCGTGCGTCTTGCGGTCGGTGAGGAGTGGCGCTCGAACGACGGCGGCAAGCATCGCTGGCGCGCCGGCGGCATGCTGATGCAGTTTCTGCCGAAGGCACCGGAGCGCGCGCGGCAGGCGGACTTGCACCCCGGCGATGCGCCCGATGGCGTCGAAGTGCACAGCGTCACTGAAGACGATGCCTGGGTCGAGGCGCGCTCGCTGATCGAGACGGTCGAAGACGTCGAGCTGATCGATCCCGAACTCTCCGGCGAGCGGCTGCTGTTCCGTCTGTTTCACGAGCGCGGCGTGCGCGTGTTCAATCCGATGGTGCTCAAGGCGCAGTGCTCCTGCTCGCGCGATGCGGTCGCCTCGATGCTCAAGAGCTTCTCGCCCGACGACCGTGCCGCGATGGTCAAGGACGACAAGGTCGTCGTCACCTGCGAGTTCTGCAGCTCGGTGTACGATTTCACGCCGGATGAAGCGGGCGTGGAGGGCGCGTAGCGAGCTCTCGTAGGGTGGGCAAAGCGAAGCGTGCCCACGTCTCTGAAATGGTGAAAGATGGTGGGCACGGCGCTTTGCGCCTTTGCCCACCCTACGGCACCTCGCCTGTGTCGCCCTCTGTCAATCCATCCTCGCAAAAATATTCCACTTTACCGAAATTCGGTTTTATCGTATGTGTCATCCATCCCGGCTCATCCAAGAGGGGCGATCTTGTGTCGTCACGCATCGCGAGCCGGGGCTGCGGTGGACGCGGCAGCGTCGGCACGAGATGGGGCGGGCAGGGCGGGTAGTCCCTGTGAGCTCGAAACCCGCGTGCAGACGAGCGGCGCTGCTAGGTTCGTCTCGCCTGTAAGTTTCGCAGCTCCGTCGACTGGGCTGGAAATACTGCGGCGAAGTGGCGGGCCGTGCGTACGGCAAAACCGTGTGGTCCTGGCCGTCGTTGCTACGGTCAAGTCTTTCGCGAAGGTGCGAGCGAGCCCAACCGGGCGGACTGCATCATCCAATTCGCGGGGCGAGGGAGGCCAGAGGAAAGTTCGGCTCCCGGGAGAGCACGGCATAAGCCGTCCGACCATCGCGCAGGGAAGGCCGAGTGATCGGCACCACCTGTATGCTGCTGTGCGGTCTTCTTGCGCTACATTTCGCGCAGCAGACCGCGGGTGCGAGCTGGCACCCGGCCTTCCCTGCGCCCTCTTGGATTTGAGGGTAGCGAGATGAAGCAAAGCTCGGGTGGTTCAAGCCGCGAGGCTACGAAGGCGTGTCTGGATGACGTAGGATGGGTAGAGCGAAGCGAAACCCATCATGCCTCCGCGAGGATGAGAGACGATGGGTTTCGCTTCGCTCTACCCATCCTACTTGCAGACGACACCACCCCTAATTCAACACCCTCTTGCTGTCCGGGCTGTCCAGCGAAAACGCGGGCACGTCGATCTCGAAGCGCTCGCCGCTTTCGGTGACCATCTGGTAGCGGCCGGTCATGAAGCCGGAGGCGGTCGAGAGCGGGACGCCGGAGGTGTATTCGAAACGCTCGCCGGGGGCCAGGATCGGCTGCTCGCCGACCACGCCCTCGCCTTTCACCTCCTGCTGGCGGCCGGAAGCGTCGGTGATGATCCAGTGCCGCGTCTTGAGCTGCACGGTCTCCTCGCCGGAATTGGTGATGACGATGGTGTAGGACCAGAAGTAGCGGGAACGGTCGGCCGACGACTGCTCCGGAACAAAGTTCGGCTCGACGGTCACTTCGATCTGGCGGGTCACTGCGCGGTACATGGTTGCTACCATACCGAAATCCGGCCCCGGAACCAAACGCCGCGGGCGGCTTTGGCGACATCGTCCCGCCAGAATTCGAAGGGAATGACACCCCCGAAGATCCGGCCGCTTTGCGAGTTGACGACCGGACCGGTACACTCCTTGACGCGTCGCGATTTGCGGAAGGGTTTTTCGCCCCCGATGACCATTGCTGACCAAGTGACGGGACAGACGATCGTGGGAACCGCCGGGGCCAAGCCCGCGGGGAGCAAGCCGCGCGCCGCCGCGCCGGCGATCACGCTGCCC
>NZ_JALBHA010000528.1:0-4236 GCF_023006445.1 Bradyrhizobium sp. SHOUNA76 | reverse complement strand
CTCGCCATGGACGTGCTGCGGCTCGGCCGCCTGCGGGCGATCGACATCGACCCGATCGAGCGCAAGCCGCAACGCTAGCGCTCCACGGTCGGGGCGGGGTATGACGGTGCCATGCCTCGCTTCCCGACCCTTGCCGCATGATGCCGGCGCACGAGACCTACGACGTCATTGTCATCGGCGCCGGTGCCGGTGGCATGACGGCGGCGGCCGTGGCCGCTGCCGAAGGCCTGCGCGTGCTGGTGATCGAGAAGACCGCTTTCGTCGGCGGCACCGCGGCGTGGTCTCACGGCATGGTCTGGATCCCCGCCAATGCCAAGATGAAGGAAGTTGGGCTCTCCGACAGTGTCGCGGATGCCGTGCAGTACCTGTCGGGCACGGTGCCCGAGCCCGCCAATGCCGGCCTGCGCGCCGCCTTCCTCGCGCGCGGGCCCGAGGCGGTCGCCTATCTCGAAGCCAACACCGAGGTGCGGCTTCAGCCGGTGAAAACCTATCCGGATTATTATCCGGAACGGCTGGGCGCAACGCCCGGCGGCCGTGTGCTGGAGCCGGTCGCGTTCGATGGCACGCGGCTGGGCGCCGCCTTTGCGCGATTGCGGCCACCGCTCCCAGAGTTCACATTGCTCGGCGGGATGATGGTCAATCGTCTCGACATTCCGCACCTGCGGAAGGCGGGGAAATCGCTGCGCTCGACCCTGCGCGCGGCGCGGCTGATTTCCGAATATGCATTGCAGCGGCTGCGCAGCCCGCGCGGCAGCACGCTGCATCTTGGCAATGCGCTTGCTGCGCGGCTCTATGCCTCGCTGCTTTCGCGGCGGGTTGAAATTCTTTTCAGCGCCGACGTCGAGGATCTCTCGATGCGGGGTGATCGTGTCAGCGGCGTGGTGATCCGTCACGGCTCCCGTGACCGGCCGATCGCCGCGCGTCGTGGCGTCGTGCTGGCAACCGGCGGCTTTTCGCATGACGCCGTGTTGCGCAAGCGCCTTTTTCCGGCGGCGGCCGGATTTGCTTCGGCGACGAACAAATCAGCGACGGGCGACGGACTTCGGCTCGCAGCCAAAGTCAGTGCCGCGCTCAACACGGACGCGACCAGCCCGGCTTATTGGGTGCCGGCCTCGCTGTTCCCCCGCGCCGACGGCAGCCGCGGCGTGTTCCCGCATATGGTGACCGATCGCGCCAAGCCCGGTGTGATCGCCGTCAACGCAGCGGGCCGACGTTTCGTCAACGAAGCACTGTCGTACCACGAATTCGTGCTCGCCATGCTCCGCGATGGCAATGGCGAGCCGGACCGGCCATTCTACCTGATCTGTGACCGCGCGTTCCTGTGGGCTTACGGCCTCGGTCGCATCAAGCCGTTTACGCGCGGCTATCGGCGTTATGTGGCGAGTGGCGAGTTGATCGCGGCTCCTGATCTCGCAGAGCTCGCAACCAAGATCGGTGTTAAGCCGTCCGCTCTCACGGCGACGATCGTGAACTACAACGCCGATGCGAAAGAAGGTCGCGACGGCGAATTCGGCCGCGGCAGCACCGTCTACCAGCGCCACCTCGGCGATATCAGCCACAAGCCCAATCCCTGCGTCGCGCCGATCCTCCGCGCCCCGTTCTTCGCGATGCGCATCCATCCGGCTGATCTCGGCACCGCGATCGGCATGAAGGTGGATGCGCGGGCGCGCGTGCTGCGCGAGGACGGCACGCCGATTGCTGGCCTCCATGCCTGCGGCAACGACATGGGCTCGATCATGAACGGGAATTGCCCGGGGCCGGGCATTATGCTCGGGCCGGCACTGACGTTCGGGTATATTGCGGGCCGGCATCTGGCGGAGGGGAGTGTGGCCAGCATGACAAGCGCTGCGGATGCCTCCGCCTAACTGTTGTCTCCGCTATATCCACGTCATTGCGAGGAGCGAAGCAATCCAGAGATCCCGCCGCGGAGGTAGTCGGGGATTGCTTCGTCGCAAGGGCTCCTCGCAATCACGTGGAGAGGGTGCGGGCTGCCCCGCTACTCCGCAGCCGCGGCAAAGCGGCTGTTCTCCAGCTCAGCAATCAGCCGCGCCGTCTCCGCCGAGGCCTGCTTGATGTTGGCTTCCTTGACGTGGCCGAAACCGCGGATCGTCTCCGGTACGCGGGCGAGCCGCGTCAGCAGCGGGATCTGCTCCGCCTTCAGCCCGGCGGTGCGCTGGTCGATCATGCCGAGATAATCCTCGACCAGCTTGCGCTCGGTTCGGCGCTCCTCGGTGCGGCCGAACGGATCGAACGCGCCGCCGCGCAGGAACTTGAGCCTGGCCAGCAGGCGGAAGGCGTGGATCATCCAGCCGCCGAACGCCTGTTTCTGGAGCCGGCCCGTTGTCTTGTCGCGCTTGGCGAAGATCGGCGGAGCCAGATGGTACTTCAGCGTAAAATCGCCGTCGAATTTTTCGGACACTTTCTTGGCAAAACTGCCATCGGTATAGAGCCGTGCGACCTCGTACTCGTCCTTGTAGGACATCAGCTTGAACAGGTTCTTCGCGACGGCCTCGGTCAGCTCCGTGGACGCCGGCGAAGCCGCGCTCTCGGCCTTGCGCACCCTGGCGACGGCAGCAAGGTAGCGGTCGGCGTAGGTCTTGTCCTGATAGCCGGTCAGGAATTCGGCGCGGGTCGCGATGATGTCGTCGAGCGATTTCGTCGGCGCGGCAGCCCTGTTCTTGAACTGCAGCACGCTGCGCACCCGCGACATGTCGTGGGCGGCAAGGCGGCCCCAGGTGAAGGCGAGCTTGTTCATCTCGATCGCGGCGCCGTTGATCTCGATGGCGCGGAGCAGGGCCTCCAGCGACAGCGGGATCACGCCCTTCTGGAAGGCGAAGCCGAGCATGAAGGGATTGGTCGCGATGGAATCGCCCATCAGCGCCGAAGCGATGCCCGTGGCGTCGATGATGTCGAGGTTCTTGTCGCCGACGGCGTCGCGCAGCACGGTCTGCATCGTGCCCATCTCGAAATCGAGATCGGGATTTTGCACGAAGCTGGCGGTCGGCTGTAAATCGGCGTTGATGAACGCTTTCGTCACGCCGCGCTCGGCACGGCTGAGTGCGGAGGGACCTGCCGAGACGATCATGTCGCAGCCGAGGATGACGTCGGCGCCGCCGGTGGTGATGCGAACCGCGGAGATGTCCTCCGGCTTCGGGGCGATGCGGACATGGCTCATCACGGCGCCGTTCTTCTGCGACAGGCCCGTGAAATCCAGCGCCGAGCAGCCGCGGCCGTCGACATGAGCGGCCATGCCGAGCAGTGCGCCGATGGTGATGACGCCGGTGCCGCCGATGCCGGTGACGAGAATGTTGTAGGGACCTTCCAGCTCACATGCCGGCGGCAGCGGCAGGTCGGCGAACAGCTGCCCGGAATCGACGGCCGACGTTTTCATGCGCTTGAGCGTACCGCCGTGCACGGTGACAAAGCTCGGGCAAAAGCCTTCGACGCAGGAATAGTCCTTGTTGCAGTTGGACTGGTCAATCTGGCGCTTGCGGCCGAACTCGGTCTCCAGCGGCTGCACCGAGACGCAATTGGAAGCCTGCGAGCAATCGCCGCAGCCTTCGCAGACCAGCTCGTTGATGAAGGCACGCTTGGCGGGGTCGGGATAGAGCCCCCGCTTGCGGCGGCGGCGCTTCTCTGCCGCGCAGGTCTGGTCGTAGATCACGACCGTGAGGCCCTTGATGTCGCGCAGCTCGCGCTGCACGGCGTCGAGTTCGCGGCGGTGGTGGATGGTCGCGCCCTGCGGGAAGTAGTTTCCTTGCGGGTACTTGGTCGGATCGTCCGACACGATCGCGAGCCGCTTGACGCCTTCGGCCCAGACCTGATGCGAGATCTGCGCGACGTTGAAGGCGCCTTCGGCCGGCTGGCCGCCGGTCATCGCCACCGCATCGTTGTAGAGGATCTTGTAAGTGATGTTGATGCCGGCGGCCGATGCCGCGCGCAGGGCGAGCAGGCCGGAATGGGTATAGGTGCCGTCGCCGAGATTCTGGAAGATGTGGGTCTCGGTCGTGAAGGGCGACTGGCCGATCCAGTTCACGCCTTCGGCACCCATATGCGAGATCAGATCGGTGCGGCGGGTCGGCATGCTCAGCGCCATGCCGTGGCAGCCGATGCCGGCCATGGCGCGGCTGCCCTCCGGCACCCGCGTCGAAGTGTTGTGCGGGCAGCCCGAGCAGAAGAACGGCGTGCGTGCGAGCTTGATCGGCGCGCTGGTGGTGACGGGGTTGTCGAAGGCCT
>NZ_JALBHA010000527.1:0-4239 GCF_023006445.1 Bradyrhizobium sp. SHOUNA76 | reverse complement strand
GCCGACGCCGCCACCGGCCTGCTCGACCTGCGCCGGCTCGGCGACATGCTCGCCCGTATCCACGGCCGCATCACGCACCGGGAACTCGATCGCGTCTCTCCGCTCGCGGTGCCCGTGATGCTGGAAATCGGCCGCGAGTCAGTTTATGGCGAAGCTGCAGACGAGCTCCTGGCGGAAGCCGCCGATGAGCTCGTCAAAGAGGCGATGGGATAAGAGCAGGTTCGGACGTGACGATTGGCGCGCAGGTTTCAGGAGATGTCGACGACATGCGCGTGTCCAGAGTCACCATCAGCGATGTGACCTTTGCCGCCGATCTCTCCGGCGCGCTGTTCTGGGAAGAGCAGCGCCTGCTGGTCGTCTCCGACCTGCATCTGGAAAAAGGGTCCAGCTTCGCCATGCGCGGCGTGCTGCTGCCGCCTTACGACACCATCGCGACGCTCGGCCGTCTCGCTGCTGTCATCTCCCGCCATGATCCACGCGTCGTCATCGCGCTCGGCGACAGCTTTCACGATCGCAGGGCGCATGAGCGGTTGTCGCCGGACGACCGCGATGCCGTCGCCGCGCTTCAGACCGGCCGCGACTGGATCTGGATCTCCGGCAATCACGATCCCATGCTGCCGCGCGATCTCGGCGGCACCGTCGCCGAAGAAGTCGCGATCGGCCCGATCACCTTCCGTCATGAGCCCACGGGTGCGCGCGGCGAGATCGCTGGGCATCTTCATCCCAAGGCGCGCGTCTCCACACGCGGCCGCTCGATGGAGCGCCGCTGCTTCGTCTCCGACGGGATGCGCGCGGTGATGCCGGCGTTCGGCGCCTATGCCGGCGGCCTCAGCATCCGCGACGTGGCATTCGCAAAGATCTTTCCGACCAATGGTTTTGTCGCCCATCTGCTGGGCGACCGCCGCGTTCACGCCATTGCGGCCTCGCGCTGCTATTGAGACCGGCCGAAATTAGGACAGCCCTACGTTCGGTAGTTTTCCGGAATCGCCCAAGCCCCGTTGCCGGTTCTAACGTCAGGCTTGCCGGGGCTGGAATTTCGGATCCCGAACAAGATTGTAACCGGCAAGGGGCCGCTGCGAGGCGGCCCCTTTCGATTCCGGCGATCCAAAGCGGGCTTAGGAGGATCGTTACCGAATTCGGAACAAATTAAGAACACTTTAGCAAGTCTTTGATATATCATTGTGATTCGGCGCGTTGCCGACACAATATCTAGCGTCTGTCAGACTTTGCGAGGACTACATGTCCACCATCGCCTTCGATCAATTTGCCCTCACCCGGATCGCCGATTTCGCGCGCTCGCTGTCGCGGCTGCATCAGGCCGCGCGGCGCCAGAGGATCGACGACGACCAGTTCGACCGCGAATTCAACGCGGTGTGCCAGTCGATCTGGGGCTACACCATCGACGACGTTAGCGACGAGCTGTTCTCGACCGAGGATCATCTGTTTCTCGACACGCTGGACGAAGCGCATGCGCGCATCTTCGCGGCCGAGCAGGGCTACGACCTCGTTGGTGATCAGGGCATGCTGACGGATTGGTGGGGCTTCTGCTGGATGATCCTGGCCGAGAAGCGCGGCCTCCTGACGCCGGACAACCGCGCCGCCGCGCGCGCGGCGATCGAGGAGAAATATCTGGCGGCGCCGAACGTGATCGGGGTGATCATCGGACGCTAGTCTCGTGCCCCGGACGCAGCGCAGCGCTACGCGCTGCACCGCGTCCGGGACACGAGAGCGAACTAATCCAATCCCGCGCGCTTCGCCGATTTCTGCGCCGCCGCCTTCGGCACCGTCACGTCAGGCAGCGTCTCACGGACGATCTCCGCAGCCGGCGCATCTGCCGACACCGTCTCTGCCCGCACCGGCGCCACCTTCATCTCGCCGAGCCTCGCGCGGACCTGCGCGGTGAGGCCGGGATAGGAGGCAACCGGGGTGAAGTCCGCCGCCTGGTCGTTGCCGACGCGGATGCCGGTATAGGCGACGAGTCCATCGGTGGTGGCGATCACGTCGCCGGCTTTCAGCGAGGAGTCCAGCGCGAGATCGACCGGGGCAAGGCCGACCGGCTCGCGGCCGTTGCAGGTGCAGTCGGCGCGCAGCGCCTTGCGGTAGGCGAACGCGTTCTCGCTGTCCGCGTAGCGCTCGCCGGTCTGCGAAGCGGCACCGTCGATCGAGGAGCCGAAATAGACCTTGGTCGCGGCGGCGGGACAGAACGCCTGACACATCTGTGCCGGCGAGGCGAGGCCGCGCATCAACGGAAAATATTTTCCGTCGCAGCTGCGCACGCAGAAGGCCGGGCCCGAACCGCCTGCCGCGGCTGACCGCGTCGGCGGCACGTATTGCGGGGTTGCGGCATTTTGCTGGCCGGTGAAGGGATCGGCGTAGGAGCTCGCCTGTTGCGGCACCTCGCGCTGCGGCCGCTGCTGTTGCATGCCGCCAAAGAAAAAGTCGAACAGGCCTTCGGCCGAAACCGGGGCGGGAGCCGCAAGCAGCGGTGCTCCAAGGGTGGCGGCTACGAGCATCGCGCGACGCCGCCGGCGCGCATGGGACAGGACTGTACGCAACGCTCACTCCACCCGACGCTACTGAACAGGCTGGGACCCAGGGGGTCTCAGCACATGATTCACCATAAGGCGGGATGGTAAATGAGCGGTTGAGGAGTGGTTCGGAACGAAGCGGGCTTTCGTCATGGCCGGGCTTGTCCCCGCCATTCACGATCTTCGTGCGGCAAAGACGTGGATGCCCGGGTCAAGCCCGGGCATGACGGCGGAGAGCGTTTCGCCGCATCACGCCTTCAAGAACTCCGACGCCTTGTACAGCGAGCGGAACGGCAGGCCGGCCGCACCGAACGTATCGGTGGCGCCTTCCTCGCGGTCGACCATGGTCAGCACCAGCACCACTTCGGCGCCGGTCTCGCGCACCGATTCCACCGCCTTCATCGCGGAGCCGCCGGTGGTGGTGACGTCCTCGACGATCACGACGCGCTTGCCCTCCAGCGTCTCGCCTTTCGGCAGGCCTTCGATCGCGAGCTTGGCGCCGTGCTCCTTCGGCTTCTTGCGCACGAAGAAGGCTGCGATCGGATGGCCCTTGATCCAGGAGATCTGCGCCAGCGCGCCGGCGAGCGGCACCGCGCCCATCTCGAGGCCGCCGATGAAATCGAGATTGTCGTCCTTCAGCGCCTCATAGGTCAGCTCGGCGAGCAGGGTCGCCCCCTCGGGGTCGAGCATGGTCGGCTTGAGGTTGAAGTAGAAATCGCTCTTGCGGCCCGACGCGAGCGTCACCTCGCCGCGGCCGAAGGAGCGCCGGCGGATGATTTCGAACAGGCGGGCGCGGGAGGCAGATTTCGACACGGCGGTCCCTCGAACAGCATTTTAGAGGAGGCGGAATTTATCCGCGACGGCCGCGACATTCCAGAGGGGGCGTCCCTCGTCAACAGGGATCGGCCATCCCGGACCGCCGGTTGTGGGGACGCGACCTTCTGAAGTAGTTGAGAGCCCAAGTCGGGGCACGACGCCTCCTCGGGAAGGACATGGGAATGACCATCGAGCTGCACACCTGGAACACGCCGAACGGCCGCAAGATCTCGGTCGCGCTGGAGGAGATGGGGCTCTCCTACAAGGTGGTCCCGGTGAACATCGCCAAGGGCGAGCAGATGGCGCCGGGGTTCCTCAAGCTCTCCCCGAACAACAAGATCCCCGCGATCGTCGACCCCGAGGGGCCGGACGGCAAGCCCGTCAGCATCTTCGAATCGGGCGCGATCCTGCTCTATCTCGGTGAAAAGACCGGCAAATTCCTGCCGAAATCCCTCAGCGCCCGTATCCCCGTCTACGAATGGCTGATGTGGCAGATGGGCGGCTTCGGCCCGATGCCCGGCCAGGTGCACCATTTCATCGCGCTCGAGAACGAGCAGGACCGTGCCTACGGCCTGAAGCGCTACATGGCGGAGACGCGCCGGCTCTACGGCGTGCTCGACCGCCGCCTGGAGGGGCGCGACTTCGTCGCCGGCGACCTCTCGATTGCCGATTTTGCGATCCTGGGCTGGGCCTGGCGCCATCCTCGCCACAAGGTTGAGCTGGCCGACTTCCCCAACGTCAAGCGCTGGTATGAGGCCCTGATGGCCCGTCCGGCCGTGAAGCGGGGCATGGACGCGAAGCTGGATTAGCCTGCCGGCGCCTCGTGCCCCGGACGCGACGCAGCGCGTAAGCGGTGCGGCGCAGAGCCGGGGCCCATGCCTCGGCGATCTCGTTG
>NZ_JALBHA010000526.1:0-4246 GCF_023006445.1 Bradyrhizobium sp. SHOUNA76 | reverse complement strand
CGAGATATCGCCGTTCTCGCCGCTGGCCGATGAAACGCCCGACGCGAGCGCCGACGTGTGCTGGCTGCCCGGCGGCTATCCCGAGCTTCATGCCGGCAGGATCGCCTCCAATGCGCGCTTTCGCAGCGGCCTGCGCGACTTTGCCGAAACGCGGCCGGTGCATGGCGAATGCGGGGGCTATATGGTGCTGGGAACCGCGTTGACCGACGCGGACGGTATCCGCCATGAGATGACGGGCCTTCTTGGCCTCGAGACGAGCTTTGCCAAACGCCGCATGCATCTGGGCTACCGCCTCGCCGAACTCGCCGCGCCGATACCGGGCCATCAGGCCGGTGCGCGCCTGCGCGGCCACGAATTCCACTATTCGACGATCCTCGCCCAGCCCGACACGCCGCTGGCCGTGGTGCTTGATGCGACTGGCGCGGTCATCGCCGAGACCGGCTCGCGGCGCGGACGTGCCACCGGCACGTTCTTTCATCTGATCGCGGAGGACCGGTGAGCGGTTTTGTCTCCTTCATCTCCGCCGGCCCCGGCGATCCCGAGCTGCTCACGCTCAAGGGCGCCGCGCGGCTGCGCGAGGCCGACGTCGTGCTCTATGACGATCTTGCGTCGGGTGCGATCCTCGATCTCGCCCGGCCCGGCGCCAATCTCGTCGCGGTCGGGAAGCGGGCCGGGCGACCCTCGACCAAGCAGCACCATGTCAACCGTCTCCTGGTCGACTATGCCGCGACAGGCGTGCGCGTGGTTCGCTTGAAGTCGGGCGACGCCGGCATTTTCGGCCGGCTCGAGGAGGAGCTGGAGACGCTGCGCGAGGCGGGCATCGGCTATGAGATCATTCCCGGCGTCACCTCGGCCTGTGTGGCCGCCGCGCAAGCGGGCATTCCCCTGACCCGTCGTCATACCTCGCGCCGGGTGCAGTTCGTGACCGGGGCTGATGTGACGGGCGAGCTGCCGCCGAATCTGAATTGGGCTGCACTGGCCGATCCTGAAGCGACGACCGTGGTCTATATGGGGCGGCGCACCTTCCCGGGGCTTGCCGCAAAATTGATTGCGCACGGTCTCGCCGCGGATACGCCGGCGCTGTTCGCCGAATCCCTCGGCCGCCCCGACGAGCGGCTGGTCCGGACCACCATTGCCGAGCTTGCCGAGCAGCTTGCCCGCGGCGGCGCCGCATCCACGGCTGCGGTGATCCTGTTCGGCGCGCTGGCGGGGGATTATCCGTCGTGACGGCCGCGGTGGCCGTTCGCCCCTTGACGCCGGCTCCGCGAAAGGGGCACACAGGAGAGGCATGGTGCTCAACGCGGCGCAAAGCGTCGGAGCATAATCGGGAATGGGGGTGGGCGGACCAAGTTGCGGCGCCCAAAACCCCAGCCGCCCCCGCGACTGTAAGCGGTGAGGGGCTCCGAACCGCCACTGGGCCGAAAGGTTCGGGAAGGCCGGAGATCCCAGTGAACCGCGAGCCAGGAGACCGGCCCTGCACGTTTTGAGGCCAAGGCCGTCGGGTGTGACGGCAGGAAGGAATTGAGCCATGCATATCGAACCCGGAATCGTGACGGGCGCCAAGCTCGTGTTGAGTTACGCAACCGGCATCGCCGCAGGCGGCGTTGCCTTGAAACTTGCAGCCGAGACCGTGCGCGAGCAGGGCGTCGGCTCTTTCGCGGCGCGAACGCTCGCCACAACGGGCCTCGTCTTCACTTTCTTCCAGGTTCTGCCGCACTTCCCGGTCGGCGTCTCCGAAGTGCACTTCATCCTCGGCTCGACCTTGTTCCTGCTGTTCGGCGCGGCGCCTGCGGCCTTCGGCCTGGCGCTCGGCCTGTTGCTCCAGGGCGTGTTGTTCGAGCCGGCCGACATCCCGCAATACGGCATGAACGTCACGACGCTGCTGGTGCCGCTGTTCGCGATCCAGGCGATCGCCTCGCGGATCATTGCCCGTAACACCGCCTATGTCGATTTGAAGTATCGGCAGGCGCTGGCGCTCTCGACGACCTATCAGGCTGGCGTGATCGCCTGGGTGGCGTTCTGGGCGCTCTATGGCTCCGGTTTTGCCATGAGCAACCTCGCCAACATCGCGGCGTTCGCGGCCTCCTATGCGCTCGTCATCGTGATCGAGCCGCTGGCCGATCTCGCCGTGCTGGCGTTGGCGAAGTCGCTGCGTGGCGTCACCGCGCCAGGCCTCGTCACCCCGCGCCTGCATAACGCGGCCTGAGAGATCAGCGAGGGGCGGTATGCCGCCCCTCGCGCTCGCGATGCTCACGCTCTCCCTGATAGGCATCGGCTGCGGCGATCCCGATCAGCTCACGCGCGCCGCGATCCGCGCCATCAACGCGGCCGATCTCGTCCTGATCCCGCGCAAGGGAACGGCGAAATCCGACCTCGCCGATCTCCGGCGGACGATCTGCGCGGACGTGCTCACCAGCGACAAGACTGAAATCGCCGAGTTCGATCTCCCCGTGCGCGACGCCGGTGAAGCGGATTACCGCAAGGGCGTGGACGATTGGCACGATGCGGTCGCCGCGACCTGGTCGCAGACGATCGCAGAACATCTTGCAGGCAAGGGCAAGGTCGCGCTGCTGATCTGGGGCGATCCCTCGCTCTATGATTCCTCGCTGCGCATTGCGCGTCGGCTCAATCCCTTGCCGAAGATTGAAGTCGTGCCCGGTATCACCTCGATTCAGGCGCTGTGCGCGGCGCATGCGCTGCCGCTCAACGACATCGGCGAGCCCTTTTTGGTCTCGACCGGCCGCCGCTTGCGCGAGGGCGGCTGGCCGCAGGGCGTCGACACCGTGGTGGTGATGCTCGACGGCGACACGGCGTTCCAGTCGCTAGATTCAGCCGGGATTCAAATCTATTGGGGCGCCTATCTCGGCATGCCCGACCAGATCATCCTATCCGGCGCGCTGGCCGAGATCGGCCCGCGCATTGTCGCGGTGCGGCAGGACGCGCGCGCGCGGCACGGCTGGATCATGGACAGCTACATCCTCAAGCGCGCGCGTTAAGCGAGGCAGCATGCTCCCCGAATGGGTCTACCAAAAGTGCCCCGAGATCTCCGCGATCCATCGCGAGGCGGCGATGGCGCGGCAGGCGCAGCTGACAAAGCCGACCGGTGCACTCGGCCGGCTCGAGCAGCTTGCAATCGAGCTTGCAGGTTTGCAGGCGACGGAGCAACCGCGCGCCGCGCTTGTGCCGATCATCATCTTCGCCGGCGATCACGGCATCGTCGCGCAGGGCGTCTCGGCCTATCCGCAAGAAGTGACCATCGCGATGATGGCGAATTTTGCCGCCGGCGGCGCGGCGATCTCAGTGCTGGCGCGCGAGTTGGGCTCGAGCCTGGAGGTCGTGGACGCCGGGACGCTGGCGCGGGAGGAGATAGGCGGCATCGTCACCGACAGGCCGCGCCAGGGCTCCCGCGATTTCAGCGTCGAGGCCGCGCTCACACCTGCGGAGCTGGCGTTTGCCTTCGAGGCCGGCCAGCGCGCGGTTGCGCGTGCGGCGACCAATCAGCCCGATCTGCTGATCTTCGGCGAGATGGGCATCGGCAACACCACAACCTCGGCGGCGATCGCGGCGAGCCTGCTTGGCGTGAGTGCCGAGGAAATCGCCGGCAGCGGCACTGGGATCGATGCGGCCGGCCGCGCACACAAGGCGCGCGTGATCGATGCCGCGATTGCGCTGCATGGCGTTGCGGGTGCGTCGCCCGAAAAAATCATGTGTGCTGTCGGCGGGCTCGAGATCGCAGCGATCTCAGGCGCGATCATCGCGGCCGCGCAGCGCCGCATCCCCGTGCTGATCGACGGCTTCATCGTGTCGGTGGCAGCGCTCGCCGCAGCACGGCTGAACCCGTCATGCCAGCCGTTCCAGCTGGCCTCGCATCAATCGGCCGAGCAGGGGCATCGTCTGGTGCTCCGCGCGCTCAATGTGCAACCGCTGATCAGCCTCGACCTCAGGCTCGGCGAGGGATCAGGTGCCGCCATCGCGCTGCCGCTGGTGCGCCTCGCCTGCGCGCTCCACAACGGCATGGCAACATTCGCGCAAGCCAACGTGCCTGACAGACCTAGCTGATCCGCTGGTTGACGGACACGATGCGCCAGCCGGCCGCGAGGCGATCGATCCGGGTCAGCGACAGCGGATCGATCACGAAGCGCAAGGCTGCCTGCGGCGTGAGATCCAGCGCGATGCAGAGCGCGGCGCGGATGGTGCCGGAATGCACGACGAGCGTGGCCGATCCGGCCGCGATCCGCGACAGACC
>NZ_JALBHA010000525.1:0-4252 GCF_023006445.1 Bradyrhizobium sp. SHOUNA76 | reverse complement strand
CTCGACGCATATTCGGCGACTTTCAGGCCGAACGGCATCGGCAGCGCGTGCTGGAGCCAGGTCCGTGCCACCATCGCGGTGTTGCGATGGTTGCGCGCCAGCGCGGCAAAGCCCTTGATGGCGCGGCTGAGGTCGGTGTCCAGCGTATCGATGCCGGCGCGAAGCGTGAGCATGGTCGCGGTGTCGATGACGTCCTGGCTGGTTGCGCCCCAATGCACGTAGCGCGCGGCCTCCGTGTCGGCCTTGCCGACATTGGCGGTCAGCGTCTTGACCAGGGGAATCGCGAGATTGCCCGATCGCGTCGCGGCCTCTGCCAGCGCGGCCATGTCGAAGGAATCGGCCTTGCACGCCGCCTCGATCGGGCCGACCGCAGATGCCGGAATCACATCGGAGGCGGCCTCGGCGCGTGCCAAGGCTGCCTCGAAATCGAGCATGTTCTGCAGGGTCGACCGGTCGTCGCAGACGGCGCGCATGGCGGCGCTCGACAGCATCGGTGCGAGCAGGGGGGAGAGGGATGTGCTCATTGCGCGCGACCTAATCATCATGGCCCGGCTGTGCCAATCCCCAACCGCCCGCACACGTCTTTTTGCAGTTGCGAATATGCATTGCACTTGACCGAGCGGCGCCCTTTCCTTTGCCGCGTCCCTGCGTTACTTGATCAGCACTATAATTGCGCGATCCGGGAGGCACCTCATGGCCATGACGATGAACGGCGAAGTCCAGCTTGCGGCGCCGCGCGAGGCCGTGTGGGCCAAGCTCAACGATCCCGAGGTGCTGAAGGCCTGCATCCCCGGCTGCGAGGAGCTTGAGAGGACCGACGACGGCGGCTTTCGCGCAACGGCGAAAATGAAGGTCGGCCCGGTGTCGGCACGCTTCAAGGGCAAGGTCACGCTCTCCGATCTTGATCCGCCGAACGGCTATAGGATCTCGGGTGAGGGCGAGGGCGGGGTCGCCGGCTTCGCCAAGGGGGGCGCGGTGGTCAAGCTGGCGGAGAAGGACGGCGGCACGCTGCTCTCCTACGAGGTCGAGGCGCAGATCGGCGGCAAGTTGGCGCAGCTCGGCCAGCGCCTCATCAACGGCGCCGCCAAGAAACTTGCCGACGAGTTTTTCGCGAACTTCGCCAAGGCGGTACAGGGCTGAAGGCTATCGCCTTTCGGCATGGCGCCTTGCGTCCCGGGCGATGTTGCCCCGGGGCATAATGGCCCATATGATGGGTTGGAATAATTATAAGAACCGCTTCGATGGGACCCGTCGGGGCGCTGATAGAGAGTGCTTATGGCAAAAATCTCCCTCATCGTGAACGGCAATCCTGTCACGGCCAACGTCGATCCCCGCACCCTGCTGGTGCAGTTCCTGCGCGAGAATCTGCACCTGACCGGCACCCATGTCGGCTGTGACACCTCGCAGTGCGGCGCCTGTGTCGTGCATCTCGACGGCAAGGCCGTGAAGTCCTGCACCACGCTGGCGGTGATGGCTGACGGCCACGAGGTCAAGACGATCGAGGGGCTGGCCGCAGACGGCGCGCCGCTGCATCCGATGCAGGAGGCCTTCCGCGAGCACCATGGCCTGCAATGCGGCTTCTGCACGCCGGGCATGATCATGACCGCGATCGACATCGTGCACCGCAAAGGCAACGAGCTCGACGACCATACGATCCGGGAAGAACTAGAAGGCAATCTCTGCCGCTGCACCGGCTACCAGAACATCGTCGCCTCGATCTCCGCCGGCGCCAAGGCGATGGCGAAATCCGACCTCGCGTAACGCGCATCCCGCGATCAGGACATTCAGATGTACGAATTCAAATACCATCGCCCCGGGACCGTTCGGCAGGCCGCCAACCTCCTGGTGAAGAACGAAGACGCCAAGGTGATCGCCGGCGGCCACACGCTGATTCCCGTCATGAAGCAGCGCCTCGCCAGCCCCCCGCACCTGGTCGACCTCTCCCATATCGAGGGGCTCGACACGATCGAGATGAAGGGGCGTTCGCTGGTGATCGGCGCCACCGCCAGGCACGCCGAGGTCGCCACCTCCGCGATCGTCGGCGAGGCGATCCCGGCGCTGGCGAATCTTGCCGGCGGAATCGGCGACCCCGCCGTGCGTCACAAGGGCACGATCGGCGGCTCGCTCGCCAACAACGATCCGACCGCGGACTATCCGGCCGCGGTGCTCGCGCTGGGCGCGACCATCGTCACCAACAAGCGCCGCCTCAAGGCCGAGGAGTATTTCCAGGGCCTGTTCACGACCGCGCTGGAAGCCGACGAGATCATCACCAAGGTGATGTTCCCGCTGCCCAAGAAGGCGGCCTACATCAAATTCCGCAACCAGGCCTCGCGCTATGCGCTGGTCGGCGTGTTTGTGGCACGGCGTCCCTCTGATGTGCGGGTTGCCGTGACCGGCGCCGGCTCCGAAGGCGTATTCCGTGTCAGCGCGTTCGAGGAGGCGCTCAAGAAGCGCTTCGCCGCGAAGGCACTTGACGGCATCGAGGTGCCGGCCGAAGGCCTCAACAGCGACATCCACGGCAGCGCCGAGTACCGCGCGCATCTCATCGGCGTGCTGACGCGCCGCGCCGTCGATGCCGCCAACGCCAAGGAGTGAGGTGATCTCACGCCTCGGCCCAAACTTGTCCCCGGTGAGGGCGTAGCGAGACTGGCTTTTTCATGACTTCAGCGGCCAATTCTTCCGGTGCTTTGCCGGCATCGGTCGATGCGATGCTCGAACTCCTGACATCGCGCGGTTATCTCGCGGAGCGGTCGCTGGCGACGGTGACGTATCTCTCGCTGCGCATGGGTCGGCCGCTGTTCCTGGAAGGCGAGGCCGGAGTCGGCAAGACCGAAATTGCAAAAGTGCTCTCGGCGGCGCTGGGGCGGAAGCTGATCCGCCTGCAGTGCTACGAAGGCCTCGACGTCTCCTCCGCGGTCTACGAGTGGAATAGCGCCGCGCAGATGATCGCGATCCGGATGGCGGAAGCCGCCGGCGACACCGATCGCGACCAGCTCTCGAGCGACATCTTCGCCGACCGCTACATGATCAAGCGGCCATTGCTGCAGGCGCTGGAGCCTGATGTGGCCGGACCACCGGTGCTCTTGATCGACGAGCTCGATCGCGCCGACGAGGCGTTCGAGGCGTACTTGCTCGAAATCCTCAGCGACTTCCAGGTGACGATCCCCGAATTCGGCACGGTGAAGGCGCCGAGCCCGCCGATCGTCATCATCACCTCCAACCGCACCCGTGAGATCCACGACGCGCTGAAGCGGCGCTGTCTCTATCACTGGGTGGATTATCCCGCCGCCGAGCGCGAGCTCGCGATCGTCAAGTCGCGCGTGCCCGGCATCTCCGCGAAGCTGTCGCAGCAGGTCGTGCGCTTTGTCCAGGCGCTGCGCAACCAGGATTTCTACAAGTCGCCGGGCGTCGCCGAGACCATCGATTGGGCCACCGCGCTGTCTGAGCTCGACGCCCGCTCGCTGACCCCGCAAGTGGTCGGCGACACGCTGGGCGCGCTGCTCAAGTACCAGGACGACATCACCCGGATGCAGGGCGACACCCTGCAGAAGGTGCTGAAGGAAGCGACGAGCGAGAATTGACGCGCGTGCGTCATAATGAACTCGTCATTCCGGGGCGCGCGTAGCGCGAGCCCGGAATCCATACTCCCGATCGTGGTTATGGATTCCGGGCTCGCGCCAAGGGGCGCGCCCCGGAATGACGGCTGAGAGTGTTGAACCATGGCCATCAACCACCTTGCCCCCGAGCAGACCGAGCAGTTCGCCGACAACATCGTCGGCTTCGCCCGCGCGCTGCGTTCGGCGGGCATGCCGGTGGGCCCGGGCGCCGTCATTGATGCCATGAGCGCGCTGCAAGTGATCGACATCGGCAACCGTGCCGACGTCTTCACGACGTTGGAGGCGATCTTCGTCAAGCGCCACGAGCACGCGCTGATCTTCAAGCAAGCCTTCAACCTGTTCTTCCGCGCCTCCGAGGAATGGAAGCACATGCTCGATTCGGTGCCGCTGCCGGACGAGGCCAAGAAAAAGCCGCAGGCCGGCTCGCGCCGCGTGCAGGAGGCGATGTCGCGGCCGCGCATGACCGAGACGCCGCAGCATCAGGAGCAGGATCTGCGCCTGTCGGTCTCCGACAAGGAAATCCTCCAGAAGAAGGATTTCGCGCAGATGAGTGCGGCCGAGATCACCGAGGCGCTGCGTGCCGTCGAGCGGATGCGGCTGCCGCAGGCCGAGCTCCTGACGCGCCGGCACCGACC
>NZ_JALBHA010000524.1:0-4262 GCF_023006445.1 Bradyrhizobium sp. SHOUNA76 | reverse complement strand
CGTGGTGCCGCCGGCAGCGCCGCTAAACACGACGTTGCTGCTCGCGGTCGCGCTGGCGAAGCTGGTCGTTCCGCGCAGGTCGGCCGCCGTCGCACCGGCGATCGTGGTGGAGACGTTGGACTTGGTGGAGTAGCCGACGGTGGTCTGCAGCGCCTGGTTGGCGATCGACTTCGCGCTGTCGATCAGCTTCTGCAGCGAGGTGATGCCGGTGTTGGCAGCCTGCAGCACCTGCACGCCGTTGGCGATGCCATCGAGCAGGTTGTTGATGTCGCTGGCGCGGTTGTCGAGCGACTGTGCGGTGAAGAAGTTGGTGGGATTGTCCAGGGCCGAGTTGACGCTCTTGCCGGTCGACAGACGGTTCTGCGTGGTGGCGAGAAGATCAGCGGTGGACTGGAGGGAGAGCAGGTTCTGACGAACCGACGAGGAGAGGACGATACCGGACATAACTCTGTTACCTTTCTGGTAAACGACGCTACTGTTACACGTCTGCTTGGATCGAGACTGACCCAGCGACCGGCGGACCGTGGGGCGGAGTCCTCTAACGAAACATGAAATGAAACCGGCGCTTTTACTGAGTCGGCGCGCGATTCGGCCGCTCCGCCCGGCTGCGGCGCGGCACCGCCGCGCAATTTCAACGTTGATATGATTGCGCTTTTCCGCACGAATGCCGGCGATTTACAACTCGTTAACTAATGTTGATGGAGTATTGCGCCTTGACCCGCCGCAACACACGCTCGGTTACGAAAGCGTTGATGGAGAACAGGCATGGCCCTCAAGGTCGAGCTCAGGCCGCACGAACGTATCATCGTCGGTAACTGCGTGATTACCAACACGGACCAGCGTGCCCGCCTCCTGATCGACGGCGACAACGTGCCGATCCTGCGCGAGCGCGACATCCTCACGCCCGAGACCGCCGATACGCCGGCCAAGCTCGTCTATCTGGCGGTCCAGCTCATGTACATCTCGCCGGATCCGCAGACCCAGCACGGCACCTATTTCAACCTGGTGCGCGACATCGTCACCGCGGTGCCGAGCGCCTGGCCGATCATCGAGGCCATCAACAACAACATCCTGAACGGCGACCTCTACCGGGCGCTGAAGGACGCCCGCAAGCTGATCGCCTATGAAGAGAAGCTGCGCAGCCAGTTCGAGGCCACCCATCCCAAGGCGGAGGCGGACAAGGCCGACGTGAGCTCCGCCGCCTGACCACACGCGTTCGCGTGCCGAAGCCACGCGAACGACCCAATCCCGCAACGACAACGGCCCCGGATCGCCTCCGGGGCCGTTGTCGTTTCAGGCATGCACCAGTGCTATTGCGCCGCGAGCGGTGGCGCCTCGACCTCGATCATTCCGTCGCCGCACCGCCGGCCGCCAAACTCCAGCACGGCCGCGACCAGCGCATTGATGTCCGCCTCCTCGGTACGGTGATTGACGATCGCGGCGCGGATCGCAAACTTGCCGTTCAGCGTCGTGCTCGACGGCGCTGCTATTCCGGACTCCTGGATGTCGGCGACGATCTCGCGATTGATCGCATCATCAGCACGGTAGCGGAAGCAGACGATGTTGAGGTTGACCGGCGCCAGCAATTCCAGGCGCGGCTCGGCAAGAATGCGCGTCTCCAGATATTTCGCAAGCGCGCAGCTTCGCGCGATCGTCGCACCCAGCCGGTCGGTGCCGAACGTCTTCAGCGTGAACCAGGTCTTCAACGCACGGAAGCCGCGCGACAGATCAGGTCCGAGATCGCAGGGCCAGACCGCCCCCGCCGCAAGCCCCCTCGCCTCGCGCCGCAGATAGGCCGCCGGCTGCGCAAAGGCCTGCCGATGCTGCTCGCCGTCACGCACCAGCAGGAAGCCGGCATCGTAAGGCACCTGTCCCCATTTGTGGAAATCGAGCGCGATGGAATCGGCGAGCTCGATGCCGCCGAGCAGCGGCGCGAGCTCGGGCGAGAAGATCGCGAGCGCACCGAAAGCACCGTCGACGTGAAACCAGATCCCCTCCTCGCGGCACAGCTCCGCGATGGCCTTGAGGTCGTCGATCGCACCGATGTCGACCGTGCCGGCAGAGGCGACGACCAGGAACGGCTTGAAGCCGACCTCGCGATCAACGGCGATCTGCGCGCGTAGCGCGGCAACGTCGATGCGATGATCGGCATCGACAGCGATCTTGCGCAGCGCATCGGTGCCGAGCCCGGCAATGTCCATCGCCCTGGCGACGCAGCCATGCGCGGCCTGCGAGGTATAGGCCGTGAGCAGCGCGCCATCATTGCCGATGCCGTATTGCCGCGCCAGCGTGCCGAGCGCGTTCGTGCGCGCCACCAGCACCGCCATCAGATTGGCCATCGACGTGCCCGTGACGAAAATGCCGCTCGCGCTGTCCGGAAAGGCGAACAGGCGGCGCATCCAGTCCACGATCTGGCGCTCGACCTCGATCGGCATGTGATCGCGACCACCGAGATTGGCGTTGAGACCGGCTGCGAGCATTTCCGCGAGCATGCCGACCGCGGTGCCGCCGCCATGCACCCAGCCCATGAAGCCGGGATGGACGTTGCCGGTCGCATAAGGCGCGACGTGCTCGGCGAATTCGCGATAGACCTCGGCGAGGTCGCTCGCCTCACGCGGCACGTCGGCCTTGAAGGCCGCGCGGGTCGCATCGGGGATCGGCTGCCAGACGGGGCGCGCCCGAACGTCGGCGATGCCGTCGATCGTCTCGTCCAGCATGCGATGGGCGAGCGCGCGGAATGCGCTCCAGTCCTGCGGGTCGAGCGAGGCGTGCGCGACGGAGCTTTGCGCGTTGCGGACGATCTCGTTCATGTTGCACTCCCCTCGCCTGCTCTTGCATGCCGCGACAGCATTGCCGAGAACGCCGCGAAGATCTTGCGCATCTGCGGCGGCTTGTAAGGAAACACGTCCGGCGAATCCATGTTGTGCACGACGGCGGTGTTGTCGGCTTCGAAGACCAGAAGCTCGTTGTCCTGGTTCTCGGCGCAATCGACGATGAAATAGTCGAGGCCGACGCGCTTGCTCATCTCATCGAGCGCGCTTCTGTGGCGCGCTGCGAAGGCGTTGTCGAACTCGCGCATGAAGACGGCTTCCTCGGCCCGCTTCTCCTCGCTGAACGCCATGTAGGCGTTGAGATACCAGATATCCCAGCGGTCGGCGATCGCCATGTGACAGGCGTAAGGCTTGCCGTCGACCATCGCGAGACGATATTTGCGATAGAGCCCGTCCGCGTTCACGTAGTCGACGAAGCGCGCGACGAAGAAATCCTGTTCGCCGCGCTCGGAAAGATAAGCTGCGAGCGCCGCCGCATCGTCGAGCTTCGCGAGCCCGACGCCGGCATGCGAGCCGCGCGGCCGCGCGATCATCGGAAAGCGCAATTCATCCGCAACGTCACGGCAAGCGATCTGCTTTCGCGAAAGATCCAGCAATTGCGCGCGCGTCGCGTGGATGGTCGCGGGAATGTCGAGACCCGGCACGCCGGCCAGCAGCCGGTACAGCTTGTCGCGATCGAGATTGCCGATGCGGTCGGGACGATTGAGCAGCGGCCGCGGCCAGTGCGGCGCAGCCTTCTCGATCAAAGCGAGCGCCTCACGGCATTCCTCGGAATCGGAGGCAACCACGATGGCCACGTCGTGCTCGGGCAGAATCTCCGGCAGACCGGCGCCCTTGACCACGTAGAGCGTCAACAGCTCGATGTCGGAGTCTTCCAGCAGAAAATCGATCGGCGTGTTGCCGCCCATATCGATGTCGGCGGCAAGCGCGAGCACGCGCAGGCCCGGTTTCGGAGCAGCACTCGGCGTGCGAAACAATTGATGGAAGGCGAGCACCTCCGACTGGATCGCGAGTCCCTGATCCTTGTCGCCAAGAAGCTGGGTGATCAACGACAGATCGAGCGCTTCGCCCGCCAGCGCGGTCCCCGCCGCGATCCGCGCCAACAATTGGTCGCGCAACGGATGCAGGTCGACACCTTCGAAGGCCCGGCGCGTCAGCTGCGCAAAGCCGATGCGGTCGGCATAGTTCGCCGCGGTCATGCCGATTGGCGCGGAAACCGGATGCTGCATCTCACACCTCGAACGCGGAATTTACCGGCACGGCCGCGACTGCGCCACGGTCAAGCAGCAGCTCGATCTTTACCAGGACATGGGCGATGCGATCGAGAACGTGCTGCACATTGCGCTGCCGCTCCGCCGCGTCCGGCGACCAGGCCTCGGTCACGTGCCGGGCGCCGACGCAAAGGCGCAGCACGGCCTGCGGTGCCTCGTC